>JAURYC010000164.1 GCA_030654105.1 Deltaproteobacteria bacterium | reverse complement strand
GCAAGGGGGCTGAAGAACTTATGGGAGCGAATGTCGGATTCCACCACAAGAACTCCTTCTGCTTTTATTCCAAAATGCAAAATCTACATTATAAAAATATACCACAAGGACTGTTCGATATCTTTAAGTTTTTTAACAATTTTAGCAGACGATGTGGCAATCTTCCCCTTTCCCAATCCTCCTCTCTCGGGTGTTAGGAGAGGGTGGGTCAAAAAATCTAATGAATACCATGGATTTTGAGAATTTACCTGGGGTTTCTAAAGGGATCTAAAACATTTTATATCGCCTGGAAGCGGGATGTCTTTGGCCAGAAGATAATAGAGGAAAAATTTCACTGGCGTCCCCAACCGGATTTGAACCGGTGTTACCGGCGTGAAAGGCCGGTGTCCTTGGCCGGGCTAGACGATGGGGACGCGGCCTAAAGTAGGGTTATAAAATACAATAAAAAAAGAGTGATGTAAAGAAAAAAAGGCTGTATAATATACCTCATGAAAAAATTTAAGAACTTTTTAACCCTCGGAGCCGCCTTTTTCTTACTAACCTTTATCCCCTTCTTTTTAACATCTGCCGGGGCGGCCTATTACAAATATATCGACAAGAATGGGACCGTTCATTTCACGGACCGCTACGAATCTATCCCCCAAGAGTACCGGGATCAGATTAAGACCATCCGGGAAGAACCAAAACCCCAACTACCCCCCCCACCCACAGAGTTACACGAGAAAAAGAGGGGAGGGGAGTCTGCGGCGGAAGAACGGCCTAGCAAAGTCCAGGAAACCGAGCAAAAAGAGCCAAAAGAAGCAGAAGCAATCGAAGCCCGCAAAAAGGAAGCCGAGGAAAAGAAGCTAAAGGCCATCGAGGAGAAAGAAAAGCGTATCGAAGAACTGCAAAAACAGATTGAAGACAAACGAAAGCAGCAGCGAAGCCTGCGGACGAACTGGATGGTCCAGGACCGCAATATTATCATCAGACTGAACCAGGAAATTTCCGTTCTGGAGAAAAAGATCAAGGCAATCCAAGATGAACTCGCGGAAGGGAAATAGCGTTTGAAGAAACCAGCTTCCCATGCCTCTCTTTTCCTTCCAAATTTAGCCATTCGCCAAAGTCGAAATATTCTCTTCTTTCCATTTTTTATATATAATTGGCCTCAAAGTTCCTAACACCCAAAGGAGGGGAGAACTATGGCCGACCAAATCTTTTGCGAAGAACACGAAATCTTCCGCCATTCGCTGCGTAACTTTATGGAGAAAGAGGTCAAGCCCCATCTCGACGAGTGGCGCAAGAACCGCCAGGTCCCGAGGGAAATCTGGAAGAAAATGGGAGAACAGGGATTCATCGGTTACTGGCTGGATGAAAAATACGGCGGGGCAGGGGCGGATTTCGTTTATTCCGTTGTCCTGATTGAGGAGCTCCACCGTTCGGGAGCCTGGGGATTGGCCGCTGCCGTGGGGGTGCATAACGATATTACCATGCCATATATCGACATTCTGGGAACTGAGGAGCAAAAAATGCGTTGGTTGCCTAAATGCTGCACCGGCGAGGTCATTGCGGCCATCGGCATGACCGAACCAGGGGCTGGCTCAGACCTCCAAGCCATCCGAACCGTGGCGGTCCGCGATGGGGATGAATACGTCATCAACGGCCAAAAGACCTTCATCACCAACGGGTACTATTGCGACTTGATCGTGCTGGCGGTAAAAACCGACCCCCGGGCCCAGCCACCCTACAAAGGGGTCTCCCTGATCGTGGTGGAGAACGGAACGCCCGGCTTCATCAAAACCCGAAAGCTGGAAAAGATGGGTCTGCACTCCTCGGATACGGCTGAACTCTTTTTTGAAGATTGCCGCGTCCCAGTGACCAATCTGCTCGGGAGAGAAGGCGATGGCTTTGTGCCCATGATGCGCAACCTGCAGCAAGAAAGACTTGTCTCTTGCCTCGGAGCTGTCCTCAGTGCCGAGCGCATGCTGGAGATTACCATTGAGTATTGCAAAACAAGAACAGTGTTCGGGAAACCCGTCTCGCGTCATCAGCACAATGCTTTCAAACTCGTCGAAATGGCTACGGAGATTGAGATGGCCAAAGATTTCAGTTACCATTTGGTGTTGGATCATTTAGAAAAAAAAGACATCACCAAGAAAGTTTCCATGGCGAAGTGGTACAATGCCGAACTAGCCAACCGGGTAGCTTACCATTGTGTCCAGCTTCACGGTGGCTATGGTTACATGGACGAATACGAAATTTGCCGCGACGCCCTGGACGTGCGCATGGGATCAATCGCCGCCGGTACGACTGAGGTTATGAAAACGATTATTGCCCGGATGATGGGGCTGTAATAAAAACAGGCAATAGGCGATAGGCAACGGATGAAAGAAGAAGGACGAGTGACGAAAGACGAGAGGCGATAGAGACAGGTAAAAGGCAAGATGACTAATGACCAAATGACCTAATAACCCAATGACTATTTTATTAAGGCATATTGACAAATTGCTTTTAAATCGGGAAGATAGAATTTAATACAGAAACTTAGGGAAATAAGAGGCATGGCAGAGGAGTTTGTCGGCGGGAAAAAAGAACCTGATCTCGAGTTGGATGTATCGTCCATCGAGGGGAAAGACCTTGACGAGGCGGTAGATCAAGCCAAAGATTTCGGAGATTTGGACCTCAGTTTTGTATGAACCGGCAACTGCCCAATTCAAAGCTTCCTGAACTTTATACCTTACTTCGAAATAGTTTCAGAAGGCCTCTCCAATTTTAAACCCACCATATGTCAGCGCCCCAGCAAGGATAAGGAATATAAGGCAGCCAAAGGTTGTCGTTCCTTTAAGCCCTTTATTTTTGCCAAAAGGAGTGAGGCTCTTCATCGATTTTTTCCCCCTTTGATCTCTTGTTTCCCTACGGCTAATTCTTTGGCGGCCCAATATTTCTTAAGCTCTTTTTCTTTTTCTCCATACAGGGTACGGAGATTTTCCGGGACCAAAAAGGAAAGCCCCCGGGCGATGTTTAGGGCTATGGGAGATACCTGCGATTCCGAAAGAACCTTACTCTTGGAGGGCAAAAAGGCGGTTAGGACGAGCAGGATAATGGCGATAAGCAGGATGGCCTTCAGGAATCCGAAGGCCGCCCCCCCCATCCGATTGGCCCAATTTAAGTCCATCTTTTTTACCAGTCTGGAAAGTACCTTACCCAACAAACTGATGGCAAAAGCAACGAGGATAAAGAGGAGGGCAAACCCGAGGATTTGGGCAAACGTCTCATTCTCGATCCAGCGATGCAACCAGTTGGCCATGGCCGCGGAACCATAGCTGGCAGCAAAAAATCCAAGAATGATGGAAAGGAAGGAAAAAATTTCTCTTACCAGTCCCCGTATCAGACTGTAAATGATGGAAGCACCAATGAGTACGAGAAAAATGATATCTAAAGTGTTCATAGGTTCCCCACCTAAAAATTTATACCACAGCCCTACAAATAATTAAAGAAAAAAAGGGCTAATATCACAAGGCGTGAGAGGGCAAGGCGGAAGAGCGGAAAAAAAGGTCAATCTGTCTTCCCCCCTTACGCTTTATCGCCTTACGCCTTACGGTTTTTCCTTGTTTGAATTTCGTATTGCCTGGAGGAGCGTCTTTTGTTATTTTATTAAGGGGGCTGTAAAAAAAATGGAATTTAGAAAATATTGGTTCGGAAGAAAAAAAGAGGAATCACCCTGGCCTGCATACTGGGAGGACAAGCCTTTTACAGACTCCCCTCCGCCCAAACCGCGGATTGCCGTAAATATCATCCTGTTCATCATTACCCTGGCAACTACGCTCTTAGCGGGGGCACTTCAGGAGGGAGTAAATCCCTTGAAAAATCCAGAGCAGATTTTCAAGGGGATTCCTTTTTCCTTTGCTTTGATGGGCATTCTTTTGGCGCATGAATTGGGGCACTATTTGGTCGCTAAGAAGCACGGACTGAATGTTACCTTACCTTATTTCATCCCCGCCCCGTCTTTTATCGGGACCTTTGGGGCTTTCATCAAAGTGCGATCGCCTGTAAGGGACCGACGAATGCTTTTAGACGTAGGGGCAACCGGTCCCTTAGTTGGTATCGCTGTCGCTATACCTTTCCTTATTTTGGGGCTGCGGTTATCAGAGGTGAAAGTGGTTCAGGGACAGATGGGAACCACTTTGGGGTCGTCTCTGCTCCTTTCCCTGCTGAGTTGGATGATTGTCGGCCCGGTACCCGAAGGTTATGACGTTGTCATCCACCCTGTTGGGTTTGCCGGTTGGATTGGTCTCTTGGTTACCTCCCTTAACCTCCTGCCGATAGGCCAACTTGATGGCGGGCATGTGGCTTATGCCCTTTTAGGAGAAAGGCAGAATAAAATATCCAAATATGTTTTCATGGCTCTTTTGGGGTTGGGAATTTTTGGTTGGCAGGGGTGGCTTTTTTGGGGGCTTCTTCTTTTCATTATGGGCTTTCGCCATCCTCCCCTGATGGATTGGTGGGTCCCCTTGGATTACAAACGCAAGATTATCGGTTGGTTGGCAGTGGCCATTTTTATTTTGACTTTTATTCCTGTTCCGTTTAGCGGGTTTTAAAAAAAACGTAAGGCGCAAGGCGTGAGGCCCAAGGTACAAGGCAACTCCCTTCTATCCTTCCACCCGGCGGATGACAGGAAACCAGGTATGAAAATTGAGTTGCAAGAGGAAAGTTCCTATTCAGAATCTTTGAAAAAAGATTGGGAAAAACTTCTTTCTGCCTGTCGTTATCAGAATCCTTTTCTTACCCCGACCTGGAATGAAATCTGGCTGAAACATTTCGGGAATAACCAAAGCTTGAAGGTGATCCTTTTTCGGGACTTGGGGGGAACCCTTCTTGCCCTGGGGACTTTTGTAAATTCTTGCGGGGAAAAAGGGGAAAAAGGACTTGCCTTAATGGGCAGCACGGATGTTTGGGATTACCGGGACCTGATCATTTCTCCCGGAAATGAAGCAGAGACCTTCACCGCCCTGGCCGGATTTTTTAAGGAAGGGCCATGGGAATATCTGGAGTTTAACGGAATCTCCGAGTTCTCCCCAACGGCACAATTTCTTTCCCCTCTTATGAAATCTTCCGGCTTTCAGGTTATCCAGGAAATTGAAGAGATCGCTGTTTATCTGGACCTTCACCCAACCTGGGAGAATTTTCTGGAGGGGTTGAATTCAAAAGACCGCCACGAACTTCGCCGGAAAATGCGTAGAATGGAGAAGGAAACGAATTTCGAACTATCCATGGCCGAAGAACCTCTTTCTCATTCGGGAAAAATGGAAGTTTTTTTTGATCTGCACCGAAAAAGCCGGACGGATAAGGCCGAATTCATGACTGCGCAGATGGAATCTTACTTTCGCGAGATCGCTACGCGGTTCCAAGAGAGGGGTTGGTTGAATTTATCTTTCTTGAAGATCGAAGGAAAAGAAATTGCTACATATTTCTCTTTCGACTTCGAAGAAACAGAATACGTTTACAACTCGGGGTATGACCCGCAGTTCAGCCGGTTCAGTCCTGGAATTATCCTGGCCGCTCAATGCATTCGCCGAGCCATCGAGAAGAGGATGGTGCGGTTTAATTTCCTGAGAGGGAGGGAAGATTACAAATATCGCTTGGGAGGAAAAGAGGAAAAGATCTACCGGATCCGAGTGGAAAAAAGATGAAACACATCGCCGTGCTCAGTGTGCACAGTTGTCCCTTAGCAGCCCTCGGAGGGAAAGAAACCGGGGGGATGAATGTATACGTGCGCGAATTAAGCCGAGAAATGGGCCGCCTGGGCTTGCGGGTGGATGTTTACACCCGATCACAGAATCCCCATATTTCCCGCATCGTTCCTTTGGGCCGGAACGCGCGGGTGATTCATCTTCAGGCCGGCCCTGAAGAACCTGTACCGAAAAATGAAATAATAAAATTTTTGCCAGAGTTTACAGCGAAAATCCTGCAGTTCACCAAAGAAAATAGAATTCACTATGATTTAATTCATTCCCATTACTGGCTCTCCGGCTGGGTCGGGGGGCAACTCAAGCGCCAGTGGTCCATTCCTTTAGTTCACATGTACCACACCCTCGGTGTCTTGAAAAATTCAGTGAGCCGGAACAAGGAGGAAAAAGAATCCAAGGGCCGATTAAAGGTCGAAAAGCAAATCATGAGTATGGCCGATTGCCTGATCGCTCCCAGTCCCTGGGAAAGGGAGCAAATGATCCTGCATAATCGTCTCCAGCCTTTAAAAATTCAAATCATTCCCTGCGGCGTGGACCTGACTCTTTTTAAACCCATACCTTCCTCTAAAGCCAAAAAAATCCTCGGTCTTTCCGAAAGAGAGTTTATTCTATTCGTCGGCCGGATTGATGCCATCAAAGGAATCGATGTGTTGATTAAGGCTGTCCATCATCTATCCTACAGGCATTTAAAAGGTAATCAGAAAGTTGGGTTAATCATTATCGGAGGGGAGCTGGACGAAGATCCCCATGCCGAAAGCCAAGAAATGCAAAAGTTACGGAAGATGGTCAGCCGGATGAAACTACAAGAGAAGGTGGCTTTTTGGGGGTCTCAACGCCAGGATTTATTACCTTACTTTTATTCAGCCGCCAAAGCCATGGTTTTACCCTCGCGTTATGAATCCTTTGGCATGGTGGCCTTAGAAGCAATGGCCTGCGGAACCCCTGTGATCGCTTCCAAGGTGGGTGGGCTTCAGTACACGGTAGAGGATGGTCAAACCGGGATTCTAATCCCGGAAGGGGATTGGCAATTGCTGGCCAACCGGATCCGGGAGGTCATCGAGAATCCTTCAGCAACGAAAAAATTGACCCAAGCGGCGTTGTCCAAAGTCCAACAATTTAGCTGGCCGATAATTACTCAAAAAGTCCTATCCCTCTACGATTCCCTTTAAAAGCAGTAAGGCGTAATGCGCAAGTAGTGAGTGGTAAAGGGGTTATATCCGCCCCATTTTTAAAACTTCGATCATCTCCTGATGAATCTTTCCATTGCTGGCCAAAACGTGTTGTCCGTCCAGGCCAAGGCTTTTCCCCGAAAAGTCAGTAACTTTTCCTCCTGCTTCCCGAACCATCAGGCTTCCGGCAGCCAGGTCCCATGATCCCAGTTTCATTTCCCAAAATCCATCAAAACGTCCTGCAGCAACGTAGCAAAGGTCTAAGGCAGCAGAACCAGCCCTCCTCACGGCGTGGACGCGAAGGGCAAAATTATGGAAATGGTCGAAATTATTCACCAGGCTCTCTCTGAGGTCATAAGGGAATCCTGTCGCCAAAAGGCTCAAGGATAATTTCGAAGCTGAGGACACATGGATTTTTTTACCATTCAGCCGCGCCCCCTTTTTTCTTTCAGCAAGGAAGAGCTCATCGCGCATCGGGTCGTAGACTACGCCCAGGATTATCTTTCCTTCCTTTTCCAGGGCGATGGAGACGCAGAAGATGGGGTAGCCATGGGCGTAATTCGTGGTTCCATCTAACGGATCGATAATCCAGCGAAATGGGGAATTTCTCTGCCTGGTGGTCTTCTCTTCGGCCAAAATGTTGTGATTTGGGTAATGTCGGCGAATGATGGAAACGATAACCTTTTCGGACAATAGATCCATTTCCGTGACTAAATTAACCGCCCCTTTATAGGTTACTCTCCTTTTCTGACCAAGTTTGTTTTTCAAGAGAAGGCCGGCTTTCTTCGCCGCTAAGATGGCTATGTTTTTATAAGAACCCATATTTCTTACCAATCCTTTCGCAACCGAAGGCTACCACTAAAATTTCATTTTAATGTTTCAAGTATTAACCCCGTCGGTAGTTTTGTCAATAAAGACTTGAAAAATGGTTGAAAAATGGCAAGTGCCATGGTACGTTTCAAAAAGTTTAGAACAAATATGCTATCATAAAAATAATATAAAAAGGGGATACCAATGCCCGAAGTGGTAGTAAAAGGAACGAAAGTTCATTACCTTAAGATAAATTCCAGAATTCTAAATCCGGATGTGCGGGTCCTTTTTATTCACGGAAGTGGCGGTAATGCTTCCCTATGGCGAAAGATGGTAAATGAGCTTGCCAATGAATACGAATCGCTGGCAATATCCCTCCCGGGGCATGGTGAGTCCCAGGGAGAAGGGATGAAAAGCATTTCAGCCTATCGGGAGTTTTTAATAGAGTTCTTCGATGCCCTGGGCTTAGAACAAGTTGTTTTGGTGGGGCATTCCATGGGAGGGGGTATTATATTGGATTTTGCCCTCCGCTATCCAGAGAAGCTAAAAGGAATCATTTTGATTGGAACTGGAGCTCGGCTGCGAGTGCTTCCGGAAGCATTGGAGATACTTCGAAAAATGGCTGATGGCCTGATGGAGCCCAAATTTGAACCTTGGGCGTTCGCCGAGAATGCCTCCCAAGAAGTTCTTGCCGAGGGGGAAAGAGAATGGGCCAAGACGCCTCCACAAGTCCGTTATAATGACATGATAGCCTGCGACAAATTCGATTTCATGGGAGAAATAGAAAAGATTCACCTGCCTGCATTGATTGTTTGTGGGCGCCAGGACCGGCTAACCCCTGTAAAATATTCTGAATTCATGAATAATAGGATTGCCGGTTCCAAAATGGAAATTATTGAAGGGGCGGGCCATATGTTGATGCTGGAAACTCCCCACGGATTAAGCGAGGTGATCCTCAATTTTTTAAGATCCCTACCGAATCCATGAATTATATGGGATAAACCTTGTACCTGACGTCTTGTGATCTTAAGATTTTTCAAGATCCTCAGCGAATGGATGGATGAAATACCGCTCGATATACGAAGTTAACCACCTTCCTCCGGAAGAAAGAACCAAGGTTTACCGTAACCTGATCCCATCCTCCCTTTTTCCCCTCTTTGGGATTGACCGGAACAGTTTAATGAATCGTCAAGGGGATAGGGTTGTCCAATTCCACACCCCAGAATCCCACGGCTTTGCTTCGATCGATGTAAAACAGAAGCCAGATGACTTGGATTCGATCTTTTTCTTGCAGATCTCCGACACGCCGTTCATGGACAACCTGGAGCTTTCTTTTTTAGTGATCAATGACCCTCGGCGGGAGCGCTTTAATATCGACCAGGACGAGGAAGGAAAGGATACGCTCTTCGGTACTGCCCTGAGGAATTTGGCTGAAGAGGAACGGGCCATGAAGGCTGGATTGGCTCCGGGGCAGGTTCGTCCCGGCCTAAAATTATTGAGGGAATTCATCAATATTTTGGAAAGGTTCGCCTCTAAGCTGGGTATTTCCATGATTTCTGGAGATGCTCTTTTTTACCACAATGCCATTCAATATGAACGCTATGGGTTTGGATACTTGGAAGGGCGTAAAAAGATGGAGGAAATCGACCGGGAATTTCTCGTTGGTGGAAAGCTTTTTGAACGACTGGATGGGTCAACCCCTTTCCGGCAAAAAGGAGCTGACAAATCAGTGCGCGGACGGAGTTGGGCTATTCAGGATGGAATCCTGGGAGAACCCTGGATATCACCAAAAATCTACAAACCGGTGGGCAAGATAGTTGGAGTCAATACTTTCCATGGCCAGCATTATTAAAAAAATATTTTTCTTGACTTTTTCCCTGAATTATATATATAAATACGTGAAACTTTATCAATTTTGGAATATAATTAATTTGGGAAGATAAAAAATTGTAAGAAATGACCCGATTTTAGTATTCAAATAGCTATTTTGATATAGAACCCAAGAAAGCGAATACAGGGTCAGATCTCTTACAGTTTCTTTTCATGCAGGTACCCCCTAAGGGTTTAACCACAGGAGAAAAAGCGATTTTTAAGAAACGAGTGGTTGTAACGGGTTTAGGGGTTGTATCACCCATAGGAATTGGCAAGAATGCCTTCTGGCAGGCGATATTATCTGGAAAATGTGGTATTGGTCCCGTTACCCATTTCGACGCATCTTCCTACCCGTGTAAACTTGCCGCTGAGGTTAATGACTTCGAAGCCACTGATTTTTTCACTCCCAAGAGCGCCCGACGCATTTCGCGGGGAACTCAGTTTGCCATTGTTTCTACCCAAAAAGCTCTCGAGGATGCTCAATTAGATCTTTCCAAAGAAGATCCCTACCGGATTGGCTTGAGTTATGGTACTGCCCTTGGGCCAATGGATATTTACGAAAAATTCGGGGCCACTTTCTATGAAAGGGGTCTAAAGCGGGTCAACCCCTTTTTCCTGGGAATGATGAACCATAACGCCATGATCGGGGCCATGGCGGACGCCTTTGATATTCGGGGATATAATACGGCCGTTTCTGCCGGATGTTCTTCCGGTAATGTAGCCCTTGCCAATGCTTATCAAATCGTTTCCAGTGGGGTGGCAGACATCCTGATAACAGGGGGAGTGGATACTCCGATATACCCCCTAACCTTTGGCCTCTATTCAGCATCTCATTCCATGACGAACATGAATGGGGACCCCAAAAAAGTTATGTGCCCTTATGATAAGCGAAGGGCTGGGTTCATTCTGGGAGAAGGCTCTGGAACCTTGATTCTGGAAGAAATGGAACATGCCCAAAAGCGGAAGACAAAGATTTATGCCGAAATTTTGGGTTGCGCCCTGACCAACGACGCAGACGATTCAACGGTTTTCAGTCCAGAAGCGAGGGATATGATCAAAGCTTACGAGATCGCTCTTTCCCAGTCTTCCCTGGAGCTGGCGGAAGTTGATTATATTAGCGGACATGCTCATTCTTCTGTGATATTAGACAAAAAAGAAACTCAGGTGATCAAACAAGTATTCGGTGAACATGCCTACCGGTTGGCTGTAAGTTCTATCAAAGGTGCGGTGGGGCATTCAATGGCCGGGGGAACAGCCATGCAAAGTGTTGCGGCCTGTATGGCCCTGCACGAGGGAATCCTGCCGCCCACGATAAATTACGAGGTCCCCGATCCGGAATGCGATTTGGACTACGTCCCCAATCAACCAAGGAAGAAGAAAATTCAGACCGCCCTGGTCAATTCCTTCGGCTTGGGGGGTACGAATGTTGTAATTGTTTTTAAAAAATTTGAATAATTTTATTTCCGCTGATAAGGGAAAAAAGTTTTCAACGGATACCGGATAAAGCCAGATGAAGTTTAGTCGAGGAAAACGGCTATGGGATTTAATGGCTTTTTTTTACGATCAATTCTTTAGACGATTTCCTCCCTACCAGAAGCTTCAAAAAGAAATCATTGAAAATCTTAATAATTCTCAAACCCCTGCCGATTTAGTTTTGGATGCCGGATGCGGAACTGGTATTATGAGCATCGAATTAGCTGAACGCGGGTATTTTGTCGTCGGGGTCGATCGATCCACCGAAATGCTGGAAAGAGCTCGAAACAAAAAGAAAAAAAAGGGGCTTGATAACCTTTTTTTTCTGGAAAGAGATTTGAATAATGATTTTAATCTTCCGGAATACTCCTTCAATAAAATATTTA
>JAURYC010000163.1 GCA_030654105.1 Deltaproteobacteria bacterium | reverse complement strand
GTAATGCTATGTCATTCGTCCAAAGTACTTCCCCCCCGAGTTGCGGAAGCGATCCGGAAAGCAGCGGAGGTCGAAAGCAATCCCAAAGGCAAAGTTTATTTTGAAGCCATGGTGCGCAACATGGAGGTGAGCCGGGAACGGGATGTGCCTCTCTGCCAGGATACAGGAGTGCCGATGTTTTATATCGATTTGCCTCCTGGTTTCTACATTGAGGGAGATCTGCAAGAAGCTCTGGAAAAGGCAACGCGGAAAGCAACGAGAGATGCACCCCTGAGACAGCAAATCACCCACCCCCTGACCAATGAAAATTCAGGGGATAATGTCGGTTGGGGAATGCCTCCCACTTTTTTAAACTATAACAACCGGATTGATTATCTGGAATTATTGGTGGTGACCAGGGGTGGCGGGGCGGAGGTTAAAAGCTCTTGTGTGGTCCCCATACCGGGAGCGCCCAAAGAAAACACGATTATAAAAACGGTACTGGATGCGGTTGCGCTGGTTGGAGGGGAAAATTGTTCTCCTAATATCGTTGGCGTAGCCGTGGGGGGGTTTGGCTTAGATTACACTGAAAACCTCGCCCGGAAAGCGATCTATCGTGAGCCATTGAACAGCCGGCATGAAGACCCGCAAGTTGCCGCCCTGGAAGAAAAGTTGTTTACGGCGATAAACAATCTGGGGATCGGACCTCTCGGGGTCGGCGGGGAAACAACCTGCCTGGGTTTACACATGGAAATCGCCGGATGCCATTCGGCCGTATTTCCCATCGCGGTTACCTTTTATTGTTGGTCTGCCAGGTATTCCCGGGCAAGAATTTATCAGGAAGGGAAAGTGGAATTTATTACCCATCCGGAATTGAAAGAGGTGATCGCCCATGGATAGAAGAGAGTTCCACCTAACGACACCCATTAATGCCACCCAAACCAAAAACCTCCGCCTGGATGATATCGTGTATATCGATGGAACCATTTTTACCATCAGGGATTGGTCGCACCAACGCATTGCCCAGCTTTTGCAGGAAGGAAAAAAAGAAGCCATTCCCTTTCATTTGCAGGGACTGGGTATTCTTCATTGCGGCCCCATTATGACCCAAAAAGAAGGAAGGGGGTGGGAGGTGGTTTCCGCCGGACCCACTTCCAGTTCCCGCTTTTCTTCTTTTATTCCGGTTTTGCTAAAAGGTTTGCACCCGGGAGTTATGATTGGTAAGGGACACCTGGACGAAAAGATCATCGGAGACCTTGTTCAAGAAAAGTGTGTATTTTTACAGGCGGTGGGGGGATGCGCCGCCCTATACGCCAGCCAAATTCAAAAAGTCCGCAATTGCTATTGGCCGGAATTTGGAATGGTAGATGCCGTATGGGAGTTTGAAGTGAAAAATTTTGGACCGTTAAGCGTAGAGATCGACCTTAAAGGAAATTCCTCTTATAGACTCCTTAGAGAAAAAGAACTTCTTAAGAATCTAAGCCGTGTCTATAAGTCCGCAGGCCTTCCCAAACATGCGGATTATATTTGGTGGCCGAAAGTTTCGCCAGGCAGCAAAGAAGCCTTTGACTATGCTACCGAAGTAAATAAGAAATCATTGCCTCAAAAGAAGAAACGCTCCTCGAAAATACGATCGGCCTCTTGAAGGATCATGGTCTTCAGGAAAGAATATTATGCCCAATCAGGAAGTCATGTTGGCCAAGTTGACCCGGCGGGAGTTCGAGACCTCCCTGGCCCTGGCCTTGTTTCCGGAGAATATTCGGTATGACGCC
>JAURYC010000162.1 GCA_030654105.1 Deltaproteobacteria bacterium | reverse complement strand
TGTTAGCTCGGGCAATATTACAGATGAGCTGATACAAAAGTATATTCAAAAGCAAGAAGGCGAACCGATTACGGATGATAGTCGATTTGGAATCGACCCTTCATAAAACCCCTCGACTTATAGTCGAGGGTTGTTTAGTTTCCGTATCACCTATGTGTGGAGCGTGATCTTTTTTGCCGCTTTTCTATCCAGCTATTTGGGGCATGGAAAGCCACTGTATTCCATTGTCATCCCTTTCGCTCTTTGTGTTGGGATCGGGGTGGTCTTTTCAAAGAAATATCCAGACTATTACCTGAAGAGAAAATATCGCGTCAGCCCTGAAGCTGCAGCAGCCGTTCCTGATTCCGCCGCAAAATTGATCGAGGGAATGCCCAGCGCATTCGATCCTGCTGCTGCGGGGGACCTCCAGGCTGAAATTCAGTTCGATATTTCCGGCCCCGAAGGAGGGAAATGGGTGCTTTCCATTGCCGGCGGCCGATGCAAAGTTAGGAAGGGAGAAGCTGTTGCTCCCACACTGACAATTGAGTCTCCTGGAGACGTTTGGGTCAAAATTGCCCGGGGCGAGATCGACCGGCCGAAAGCCTTGATGCAGGGATTGTATAAAGTGAAGGGTGACTTTAAGTTATTGTCGCGCATGCCCCAGCTCTTTGGGGCTCGGCAGAAATCAGGAGAGACGGAGCTCAAGGAGAGGAGGGGATCATGAAAATTTTAGCCTTGCAGGGAAGCCCGAGGCCGAAAAAATATACGCAGATGGTTCTGGAGAAATTCCTGGAAGGAGCAGCCAGCAAAGGAGCAGAGTTTGAGATTACTCCTTTAGCCCATGGTCTCATGTTTAAGATCTATCTCCTCGGGCGAATTATTTCCAAACCCTTACAGACAGGCCGCCGGCGTTGTAATCGATCCACATGCTGGCGGAGGTAAAGATGCCTACTCCCAGGATGATCAGAAAGGCAAAGAACCATTGGTTTTCATCTTTTTTCCACCAGGGTTCGTTATCTTGGAGAGGGCTTAGGGAGCGCGTGATCTCTTTTGAGGAGGAAATTTCTTCTCTGGGGTCCGGGGTAATTGCCTTTTTGGGCGAATGAGAACAGGCAGAAGAAACAAATAAAAAAATTATTAAAATTAGCAAAGATATTACTTTATTTTTCATAAATTACTTTATTTTTTTTTAAACCAAGCGAAATTCCAGTTTTTGCGTTCATTCCCATCCAAGATAACATATTTGGCCAAACTTACCAAGGGAAGGATGGTTTAATTTCTATGAACCTTTTTAGCCCAAGAGGCATCTAAATCTTCATGTTAGCAAAATATTTTAGTATTATTAATGCTAATTCTTTTATTAAAAGTTAGGAGGACAGAGACGATGAGCGAAGGTGGAAATCTTTTCATGGTAACAGACGCGACTTTCCAGAAAGAAGTCTTGGAAGCGGGGCAACCTACATTCGTGGATTTCTGGGCCGGTTGGTGTGGACCCTGCAAGATGATCGGCCCAATTTTCGAAGAGCTTTCCAAAGAATATTCTGGCAAAATCAAATTCGCTAAAGTAAATGTAGATGAGAATCCCAAAACGCCGGCGAATTATGGAGTCCGGGGCATTCCTACCTTGATGATGTTCAAAGAGGGGAAGGTGGTTGAACAGGTGGTAGGGGCGGTGCCTAAAAGCCAGCTGGAAAACATCGTCAAAAAAGTTTTGTGAAAGGATTTAATAAACAATGGTCCTTAAAATTATTCTGGGAATGACTATCGGGGCAGCGATTGGCTATGGGCTAAACCTGCTTTCTTCGAGCATCGGTAGCACTTGAGGCCTCACTTGCAACCCTTATTTGAGCACAGGTCTCGGTGCGATAATTGGGTTGATGATGACCTTAGGATAAGGCCTTAAAATAAACAACTCACAACTCTCAACTTACGTTTTTTGAAAGGAGGTGCTGGGCGTGCCCATTTACGAATATCAGTGTTCAAAATGTTCTCATCATTTTGAGATGATTCACGGGGTTGCGGAGAAGGAGCAGAAGATCCTTTGTCCCAAGTGTGGGGATTCCCGTATCCAGCGAATGATTTCTTCTTTCTCTTGTGGAGGCCTTAAGGAATCGGGAGCCGGGCCGGTTGCAGGTTGCGGCCCAAAACCAGGCCGATTTTCCTGAGGGTGAAATTGAGCCCCGCCGGAGGCGGGACCGGAGGCGCGGGAATGGAATTGAAAAGCCAAGACCAGAAATTATCCTGGCCTTGGCTTTTACGGGTTCACAGAAAAGAAACGATTACGTTATCTCGTTTTTAAGAGTTTTTCCTTGAGCAGGGTCTCGTCTTTAAGCATTTTATCGAAGCCATCCTTGAAAACTTCGTTGATCAAGGCCTCCGCGTGCTTGGGTTGGTAAAAAGGACGGTCAGATTCCTGGGCGCTTCCTTCAATAGTTTTGCTGACCCAGGTCCTTTCTTTAACCAGACCCCAGTTGAGCCGAATACTCATCCGGGCATTGGTATCTGTGGTAGCTACGCCACTTTTGGCCTCAACCCATAAAGATTCAATTTTGCCCCCAAAAGCAACATCGGCAGGGATATCTTTGAAATCGTCTTTCGAAGGATCCAGGTAACGGTTGACCACGGTCACTTTGAACCCAGCTTTCTCTAACATCTGGGCGAGGGACTTCGTAACGACCTGTTCCACGGTTCCAGCATCCGCTTTGAAAAAATCAATCATGCCATTCCGGTAGACTTTACGCCCCAGGTAGAGTCGGTCGGGCCGAACATCCTGGAAATTATAGAGAGCCAATGTTACGGGCTGGGAAACTCCGCTAAGGAAGGGGGGTGTTTTGGAAGTATCGTAGCTCAAGTGGAGGAGGTAGGTCTTACTACTGGCACAACCTGCCAGATACAAAAGACCGAGCAGCGTAATAATCACGAAAAAGTAACTTGACAAATTTCTTTTCATTCTTTTCCTCCTCTTTACGGTTTTATAAATTGGAAACTTTTAACGACTCCGTTTTTGATTGTGACCTCAAAGATTTCTTCCCGGTCTTTATCGAGAAAACCATAGATTACAAATCCCCCGGGGAGGGTTGGGCTTTCTGTCTGAGAGTGGATATAAAGGAGAACTTGGGTTCCGTCTACTTTACTTTCTTTCTTGGAAGGAGGACCCAAAAGTTTGAAGAGGTCCATTTCAGTGGTCTTGCCTAATTTTATTTCTTGAATCTGGGCCGAGGATAGTTTCGTCCCCTCCGTAGAGCGCAAGGTGTAATAGCAACCCCCGGTCATAAGGAAAATACCCAAGAGACAAATAAGCACAGGTTTCATCTTTTTCCCGTTAATATTTTTGATCCATTATATCCGTCACCGCAGTTTTTATCAAATAAAATTTGATGATCTCGTAAAAAGGCATCAGATGCAAGGCGCGCAATCCCGCGAAGCACGGGACATATGGAATTTTTACGAAGCCATCAAATTTTGATCGCTTGCTTTAAAGTCAAGGTCTTCAACCAAGGATAACCTTTTTCCTATCTTCCTACTATTTATTGCCCCGTGCTTTTTTTAGGGGTTTTGTATTTAAGTAAGGCGGCAACTCCTCCGGCTTTCAACAAACGAGAAAAGTTCTCGGTAAAAAAAAGGTCCACACCCTGGGATTGGGCTTTCGCTAAGATTTCCTCGCGCAAGTTGGAAGGAAAGATGGTTGCCTGGCAATAGGGGCAGGAACTCGGTACCCCTCCCATACCGAGAGAATCACAAGCCGGACACCTCCAGCCCGTGGCCTTGAAGCGGGCATCGAAAACCATACGTTCAATTTGATGATTCTGCAACACGCTCAAGGTTGCTTCGGCACCAGATGTTGCCTGGCCCAAGGGTTCAGCCTCCTCCAGTATGTACTTTGAAAAAGTCTCGGCTTTTTCCTTGGAAATGGCCAGCAGGGCTTCCGAGGCGGTGGATAGTAATTTATGATCCGGGGTATGAAGGTCCAAGACAGCAAGAGGAACCATTCTCACTTTTAGAGGTGTGGGCAATTGCTTTTTTAGCTCCGCCTCCATCCCCTCTTCGGCGGCAACAAATAGATATTCTGGTTTTCCCGGAAGGATCAGCTTCCTTAAATTTTCCACAATTTCTTTACCACGTTGTTTGCTATGTTCCTGGAGATGGCGCTGGAACCTAGGCAATGACCAGCCCATGCGCCCGAAACGAGTGGTATGTTTATTTTCCCAGGAAAGGT
>JAURYC010000161.1 GCA_030654105.1 Deltaproteobacteria bacterium | reverse complement strand
AAGAAAAAAGGGTATCACAAGGCCACGGTGCGGGAGATCGCCCGGGAAGCCAAAATCGGTCTGGGGAGTATTTACGACTACGTCAACTCCAAAGATGACATTCTCTACCTTTTTTTCGAAAATTACGTTACTACCTTTTTCGAAAAGGTAAGGTCGCGCGCTTCCCAGATCTCCGACCCCCTCCTGCGGCTGGAAATCACCTACCGGGCCTTTCTGGAAGCAGCCATGGAGCTGGAAGACCAGGTGATGCTTTCTTATACCCAGGCCCGGTATGTGAAGAAGAATTACCTTAAAATCATCCTGCGGAAAGAATCTGAGATTGTCGAACACTTCCGCAAGATTCTAAACGAATTAGGGGAAGGTCCTTTTGCTTCTTTTTTGGAAGCGAATTTCTTAGTCTTCAGTGGCGTCTTCGGGGTTTTACGCCGCTGGATTTTGAAACCGGTCTACAGTCAGAATGAAATCATTGAATTTTTGGTACAAACCCAGATTCGCGAAGTCATCCAGAGAATATCCAAAGAAGAAAAAATATCCTCCGAGGGAGCAAGGCTATGGCCAAGTGGGATAACGAGCGCAGAGTTCTGAGTCACGAACACACCAGGTTTTGGCAGTATACCTTGCAGGACATACCCGAGCCTAACCTGCAGCGTGATGTTTTCCCTTATGATGAGGTCTGCCGGATTGACTTCGACCATAAGATCATTCCCATTTCCCCGGCCAAGGAACTCCTGATTACCGACACTACTTTCCGGGATGGGCAACAAGCTCGCCCTCCCTTCACGGTGAAGCAAATCGTCGACCTTTTCGACCTTCTCCACAAGTTAAGCGGACCCAGCGGTGTTGTCCGCCAGGCTGAATTTTTCCTGTACAGCGAGCGTGATAAGGAAGCCGTGAGGAAATGCCTGGAGAAAGGGTATCGATATCCCGAGGTGACCGGATGGGTGCGGGCCAACAAGAAAGACTTAAAATTAGTCAAGGAAATGGAGTTGAAAGAGACCGGGATTCTCACCTCCGTCTCCGATTATCATATCTTCTTAAAGCTGGGAAAAAAGCGAAAGCAGGTCTTCGAGGAATATCTGGATGTAGTCCGGGCAGCTCTGGAGGCTGGAATTATTCCCCGCTGCCATTTCGAAGACGTAACCCGGGCCGACATCTACGGGTTCTGCGTACCCTTTGCCCAGGCCTTGATGAAGCTCCGGGAAGAGAGCGGGATACCCGTAAAGATTCGCCTCTGCGATACCTTGGGGTACGGTGTGACCTATCCCGGGGCTGCCTTGCCCAGGGCAATAGATAAGCTGGTGCGGGCCATGATCGACGACGCCGGCGTTCCGGGCGAGCTTTTGGAATGGCACGGGCATAATGATTTTCACAAGGTTTTGATCAATGCCACCACAGCCTGGCTTTACGGCTGCGCCGCGGCTAATGGGGCCATCCTCGGTTTCGGGGAGCGGACCGGGAATACCCCCCTGGAAGGGTTGATCATCGAATACATCGGCCTTAGGGGGAATACAAACGGGATTGACACCACGGTGATAACCGAGATTGCCCAGTATGCCGAGAGGGAAATCGGGGTCAACCTTCCTTTAAACTATCCGCTGGTGGGGATGGATTTCAACGCTACCGGCGCGGGCATCCACATCGATGGCATGATCAAGAGCGAAGAAATTTACAACATCTTCGACACGGAAAAGATTCTCAAGCGGCCACTTTCCATCATCATTACGGATAAATCTGGTTTGGCCGGCATAGCCCACTGGGTGAACATCCATTTAGCTCTCACGGGCGACAAACGGGTGGACAAACGCCATCCCGGCGTGGCCAAAATTTACAAGTGGGTCATGGAACAATACAACGAGGGCAGAGTAACCAGCATTTCCCATGGAGAGATGGAACGGCAAGCCCGCAAGCATCTGCCCGAGTACTTCGTCTCCGACTTCGACCGGATCAAGTCCCGGGCCCATGAGATGGCCGCTCATTTGATCGAGGAAATCATTGAAGCCAAAGAGATGAAGACCATGAATCCCAAGCTGGTCGAACCCATGCTGAAAAAGCTTGTTTCCGATCATCCCTTTATCCAATTTGCTTACGTTACCGACCTGGAAGGACGGAAGATCACCAAAAACATAACTCAGGTAGTGGACAAGGCCAAGTATGAAATGGTAGGTTTACATGAGGACTATTCTGATCGCTCCTGGTTCATTGAGCCGTTGAAGGATGGCCGGGTCCATGTCAGTGAACTTTATACTTCCAAGATCACCGGCCGGCTGTGCCTGACTGTTTCCGGGCCCATACGGGATAAAGAAGATCAAATCGTTGGGGTTTGTGGTCTGGACATCAAGTTCGAGGACTTGGCCAAGACAGAGGGGGAAGAGGAGATAAAAACACCCGCCATAAGCCAAAAGTCATAAAAAAAGGGTGTAGGGGGTCGAGTGTAGGGCGTAAGGAAAACAATTAGAAATGGCAAATGCGTATTGGCGTTAACGCGTCAACGCATCCAGATATTATCACTTGCTTCTTACCTTACGCCTTACGCTATGAGCCTTAAGTCTTTCCTTAAAAGGAGTTGAGATAATGTTTGACCCGAAGAAGGTTGAGGATATAAGGAATAAAGTCAAAAAGTGGAATGACCGAGTGGAAAAGTCCTTGGACAAGAACCCCGAAAGGAAGAAAGATTTCCAAACCACTTCGGGGATTCCCGTAAAAAGAGTTTTTTCTCCAGAGGATGTCGCCGAACTGGATTACCAACAGGATCTTAACCTCCCGGGAGAATACCCTTATACCCGCGGCGTCCAACCTACAATGTACCGGAGCCGGTTCTGGACGATGCGCCAATATGCTGGATTTGGCACAGCCGAGGATACGAACCAGCGTTACCGCTACCTTTTGGACCATGGTCAGACGGGGCTTTCCGTAGCCTTCGATTTACCCACCCAGATCGGCTATGATTCCGATCATCCTCTTGCCCAGGGGGAGGTGGGCAAAGTGGGGGTAGCCATCGATTCGGTGCAAGACGTGGAAGTTCTTTTCCGTCAGATCCCCCTGGATAAAGTATCCACTTCCATGACCATCAACTCTCCGGCGGCCATCCTTCTGGCCATGTACATCGTGGTGGCTGAAAAACAGGGGATCACACCGGAAAAACTCAACGGAACCATTCAGAACGATATTCTCAAAGAATATTCTTCCCGGGGAACGTATATCTTTCCCCCACAACCATCGATGCGCATCATCACCAACACTTTCGGGTATTGTGCCAAGGAAGTTCCGAACTGGAACACCATCAGCATCAGCGGGTACCATATGCGGGAGGCAGGTTGTACGGTCGTGCAGGAGGTGGCTTTTACTTTGGCCAATGGCATTGCCTATGTGGAGGCAGCCATCCGGGCCGGATTGGATGTGGATGTATTCGGGCCGAGGATCTCTTTCTTTTTCAACGCCCACCTGGATTTTCTGGAAGAAGTGGCCAAGTATCGGGCGGCTCGCCGGCTCTGGGCCAAAATCATGAAAGAACGCTTTCAGGCGAAAAACCCGCGCTCCTGGATGCTGCGCTTCCACACCCAGACGGCCGGGTGTACCTTGACCGCTCAGCAGCCTCACAACAATATCATTCGAGTCGCCTGGCAGGCGCTGGCCGCAGTTCTGGGAGGAACTCAATCTTTACACACCAACTCAATGGATGAAGCCTTAGCTCTGCCTTCCGAGCAGTCCGTGCAAATTGCCTTGCGCACCCAACAACTGATTGCTTACGAGTCAGGGGCTGCCGACACGGCCGATCCCCTCGGCGGTTCCTTCTATGTCGAAAAACTGACCAACGAGATCGAAAAAAAGGCTGGCGAATACATTGCCAAAATTGACCAGATGGGCGGATCCGTAGCCGCCGTGGAAAAAGGGTACATTCAGCAGGAGATCCAGGAAAGCGCCTACCGGTATCAAAAAGAAATCGAGGCCGGGGACCGGGTGATCGTGGGGGTGAATAAATTTCAATCTAAAGAACCGCCGCCCAAAGGTTTGTTGAAAATAGACCCCAAAGTCCGGGAAATGCAGGTACAACGACTTACCCAGCTTCGAACCTCGCGGGATCCCCAACCGGTGAAAGCTTCCCTGGATGAATTGAAGAATGTTGCGCGGGGAGACGGGAATTTGATGTTCCCGATTTTAAACTGTGTTCGGGCTTATTGCACCCTGGGAGAAATTTGTGATGTTCTGCGGGAAGTCTTCGGGGAGTATGAACCGGTGGTGAAGGTTTAACGAACGAAAATTTTGGGACGCAGATAAACGCAGATTTACCGGATTTTATATCCGAAGAACTAAAGGGAAAAACAAAAAGCTAAATATGATGGCTTCGTAAAAAGTCAGGAAAGAGTCGTTGCTTCGTCGTCCCGCGAAGGCATCCCGCCTAGCGGGATCACAATGACAAGAACGAGACTTTTTACGAAACCATCAAATATAAATCGAAAAATTTTTAAAATTTTGTAATTGGCATTTTTCAATTTACAGAAATTTCTGCGTTTATCTGCGAAAATCTGCGTCCAAAATTGGGTTTAATGAATAGTCGGGTGAGTTGGATAGCGGAATGGAGGTGATGGATGGCGGAGAGGAAGTTGAGGGTTTTGGTGGCCAAACCGGGTCTGGATGGGCATGACCGCGGGGCCAAAGTGATTGCCCGGGCACTCCGGGATGCAGGAATGGAAGTGATTTATACAGGTTTGCGGCAGACACCAGAGCGGATTGTTGCCGCCGTCGTGCAGGAAGACGTGGATGCGCTCCTGATGAGCATTTTATCCGGGGCCCATGATTATCTGTTCCCCCGGGTAATGGAGCTGTTACGAGAAAAAGGGATACAAGATCTATTGGTTTTGGGAGGCGGGGTAATTCCGGAGGAGGATGTGCCGGGCTTAAAGGTCTTAGGAATTAGCGAGATTTTCGGCCCGGGAACCCCAACGGATGTGATCGTGAAGTTTGTCCAGGAGAATGTGAAGAGATAAGGCGATAGACAATGGGCCAAAGGTGAAAGAAAAAAGAGGAACGGCTCAAGGAATAAGGCACAAGGCGTAAGGCAGAAGAAGAAAGGCGTTAGGTACCTTGAGCCTTAGTTAGGGAGGAGGAAAGGGATGAAAATATTGAAGATCGATCATATTGGAATTGCCGCCAAGTCCATTGATCAGGTAGCCCCTTTCTGGAGCTCAATTCTGGGATTGCCGATAGCCGGAAGGGAAACGGTGGAAGAACAAAAAGCTACCACCGCTTTTTTGCCGGTGGGGGAGAGTGAATTGGAGATTCTTGAATCCACAAGCCCCGAGGGTGCGATTGCCAAGTTTATCGAGAGCCGCG
Source organism: Deltaproteobacteria bacterium (assembly GCA_030654105.1). NCBI lineage: Bacteria > Pseudomonadati > Myxococcota > Myxococcia > Deltaproteobacteria bacterium. The sequence goes on along the minus strand of JAURYC010000161.1, from coordinate 7,823 downwards.
GCGAAGGCATTCAGCATATTGCCTTGCGAGTGGATAATATCGAAGAAGCCTTGAAAGAACTGAAAGAAAAGGGAGTAAGATTGATTGACGAAAAACCCCGGCGAGGAGCGGGGGGAGCCAAGATCGCCTTCATCCATCCGAAATCAACCAACGGCGTACTTTTGGAGTTGAGTGAGCGGTAAAGAGAAAGTGGAAATGCAAAATGCAAAACGCAAAACGAACAACTATAACCATCAACTTGCAGTAAAAAAAAGAAGGAGGAAAAAGATGCTGACCAAAGAACAACTGTTGGAAAAATCCAAGAAACCCTCGGCCGACGCATTGAAGATGCATCCCTTTTATAAGGGAAAACTCGCGTCAGCCTTGAAATGTGCGGTGCGCACCTTCGACGATTTTGCCATCTGGTACACCCCGGGTGTGGCAGCAGCCTGCCGGGACATCGAGGCTCATCCGGAGAAGGTCTTCGAGCATACCAATAAAGCCAACATGGTGGCGGTAGTTTCCGATGGAACGCGGGTTTTGGGATTAGGGGATATCGGTCCGGAAGCGGCCATTCCCGTCATGGAGGGGAAGGCCATCCTGTTCAAATACCTCGGCGGAGTCGATGCCTGGCCCATCTGCCTGGATACCAAAGACCCCGATGAGATCATTAAAACCGTAAAGTTGATCTCTCCTTGCTTTGGGGGAATTAACCTGGAGGATTTTTCCCAGCCCAAGTGCTTCTACATCCTGGACACTTTGCGCAAGGAATCTAAGATTCCGGTCTGGCACGATGACCAGCAGGGAACGGCCGCTGTAACCTTGGCCGGATTGATCAACGCCTTGAAGATCGTTGGCAAGAAAATAGATAAAGCGCACATTACCCAGATTGGTTCGGGAGCAGCGAACATCGCCACCGCCCGAATCCTGGTGGCAGCCGGAGTGGACCCGGCTAAAATGATCATGGTCGACTCCAAAGGAACGCTGCACAAGGGCCGGACGGAACTGCAGAAGGATTTCAAGGAAAAGTGGCACTTCTGCCAGATCACCAATGCTGAGCAGAGGAAGGGAGGAATTGCGGAAGCCATGGAAGGGGCAGATGCTGTCATCGCCCTGGCCAAGCCCGGCCCGGATGTAATCAAGAAGGAGTGGATCAAAAAGATGGCCAAAGATTCCATTGTCTTTGCTTGCGCCAACCCCATCCCCGAGATCTACCCGTGGGAAGCCAAGGAAGCAGGGGCTAAAGTGGTTGCCACTGGCCGTTCTGATTTCCCCAACCAGGTGAACAATTCCCTGTGCTTCCCGGCCATTTTCCGGGGCACCCTGGACGTCATGGCTACGACCATCACTGATGAGATGTGCATCGAGTCAGCCCGGGAACTCGCCCGGTGCGCCGAAGACAAAGGTCTCAAGGAAGATTATTTGCTCCCCACCATGGATGAGTGGGAAGTCTTCCCCCGACAGGCCGTGGCCGTGGCGCTCAAGGCCATCGAGCAGAAAGTGGCCCGGATCAAATTGAGCAAAGAGCAGCTCTACCAGAAGGCCTCGGACACGATCCGCCGGGCCCGAATGGAGACCCAGGTCCTGATGGAGAAGGGGATCATTCCCGCGTATAAAGAATAAAGAAAAACAACGGCCGGGGACTCGACCCGAGGGATTTTGATCGGGTCGAGTCCCCGGAGCCTTCCTGTCGATTTTTGAAGGAGGATCTGATGAGAGAGATCAATGCCAAGCAGATTACCGAAGTGGTGAGGAAACTCTGCATAGATTCCAACCTCTACCTGGGAGAAGATGTTCTGAAGGCGCTGGACGAGGGGGAAAAGAAAGAAGAGTCCCCCGTGGGGAAAGAGGTCTTCCAGCAGCTCAAGGAAAATGCGCGCATCGCCCGCGAAGAACAGGTGCCCATCTGTCAGGATACCGGCCTGGCCGTCCTCTTCGTAGAACTCGGCCAGGAGGTCCACATCGTCGGGGGCGACTTCAATGCGGCAATAAATGAAGGAGTGAGACAGGGGTATAAAGACGGGTATCTTCGAAAATCCTCCTGTCATCCCTTCGCCCGGACCAACACCAAGGATAACACTCCGGCCATCATCCACCTGGAAATGGTTCCCGGGGAAAAGATCAAGATCACCGTGGCTCCCAAAGGGGGAGGGAGCGAGAACATGTCCATGGTGAACATGCTCAGCCCCTCGGATGGAATCGAGGGGGTCAAGAACCGGGTGGTCGAGTGGGTCAAACAGGCCGGCTCCAACCCTTGCCCTCCAATCGTCGTGGGAGTGGGCGTGGGGGGAACCTTTGAAGAATGCGCCCTCACCGCTAAAAAAGCCCTTCTCCGGCCTCTGGGGCAGAAGAACCCGGACCCGCAGTTAGCGGCGATGGAAGAAGAGCTTCTGACCCGGGTCAATAACCTGGGTATCGGGCCCCAGGGCCTGGGCGGAAGGATTACCGCCCTGGCGGTACACGTGGAGATGATCCCCTGCCACATCGCCAGCTTCCCCATGGCCGTAAACATTAACTGCCACGCCCACCGGCATAAAGAAGCCGTAATTTGAGGGAGGAGGTGAAAGAATGAGCCAACCGATTCGACTGAAAACTCCCCTGGCCGACGCGGATGTAGAAAAATTGCAAGCCGGAGATAAGGTCCTGCTCACTGGGGTGATCTATACGGGAAGAGACGCCGCCCACAAACGGTTGTTCGATCTCCTGAAGGAAGGGAAACCCCTTCCCGTCGACCTGAAAGGGCAGATCATCTATTACGTAGGGCCAGCACCCGCGAAGCCCGGACAGGCCATTGGTTCGGCCGGCCCGACGACCAGCGGGCGTATGGATGCCTATTCGCCCAAGCTGATGGAAATCGGTCTGAAAGGGATGATCGGAAAAGGCATGCGCAAAAAAGAGGTCGTGGAAGCCATGAAAAAATACAAAGCGGTCTATTTTGCGGCTACCGGGGGCGCGGGAGCGCTTTTAGCCAAGGCTATCAAAAAAGCCCAAGTGGTGGCTTACGAAGACCTCGGCCCGGAGGCCATTAACCGGCTGGAAGTCGTGGATTTTCCGGTGATCGTAGTCAATGATACCCAAGGAAACGACCTGTACCAGCAGGGCATGCAGCAATACGCCCGTTGAAAACCATTTGGGACGCAAATAAACGCAGATCCGCAGGATTGAAATCGAAGGCAGAATAAAGAATTAAAAAAGTTGGTACATTTTTTGTTCTGAATTTTGTTTTCTGGCTTTGAAATTTTCTATGAGGAAATCTTTTTCTGCGGGCATCTGCGATAATCTGCGTCCTAATCAATTTTTTTAAAAGGAGAAAAGCGATGCGTTATCGTTGGCAAACAGGAGCTACAGCCTGGCTTATCCACCGCATCACCGGTGCAGCTGTGGGCATTTACCTCCTGCTCCACATTCTGGGCCAATTCGGCATGAAGTATGGCGGATTAGAAGGATTGAGAGACTTTCTAAACGCCAAACCGGTGGTAATCATCCTTCTGGCATTTTTGATCTACCATGCGCTCAATGGAGTGCGGGAACTGATCGTGGATTTCGGCAACGGAGCCCTCTACCACAAGAAGCTTTTCTGGGTGATGATGGTGATCGGGGTGGTGGTCTACGTGGCCACCCTAACGGCTCTATAAGAGGAGGCAAAAAATGGCCTATCAAACATCGAATGGTAATGGTTCTTTCCACTGGCTTTTCCAGAGAATTTCCGGAATTCTCATCGCCATCATTCTAGTTATCCATTTGGGGGCGGTCCATTTTGGCGCTTCTCTGGTGGACCTGGGGAGCCCTTCCTGGAAGGTTTTCCATTTCGCTTTTGTTGTTCTTCTCCTCTACCACATCCTGATGGGTTTTTGGCTGATGGTAGAGGATTACGTTCGAACGCATTGGATCCGGATTTCCCTGTACGGATTAGCCTGGGTGGTCGGCCTGGTTTTCTTTATCCTGGGATTTGTTACCTTAGTGCCTTTTGGGACTTAAGGCAAATAATTTGCCACAGAGAACACAGAGGACTCAGAGAAAAAATTTAAAAATAAACACCAATTCCTGAACCAATAAATATGCAAAAACCCAAGCGGATTTTGACAAAAGAAGTTTGGGATTTGGCAATTTAGATTTTGGATTTAATATTTTTAACTTCTTTGTGTTCTCTGTGGCGAAAATGCGTTGAGAAATTGGAGGATTGAATGGTCCATGAACATGATGTAGTGATCGTTGGCGCGGGCATTGCCGGCCTCTACGCCGCTTTAGAAGCCAGCCGCTCTGTAGATACGGCGGTTCTATCCAAGGTTTTTCCAACCCGCTCTCATTCTATCTCTGCTCAGGGGGGAACGGCAGCTCCTCTGGGAAACATGGAAGAAGATAGTTGGGAATGGCACCTTTATGACACGGTGAGGGGGGGGGACTATCTCGGCGATCAGGATGCCCAGGAAATTTTAGTCCGGGAAGCCGTAGAAGTGGCTTATGAGCTGGAACATATGGGCTGTCCTTTTAGTCGAACCGGCGAAGGAAAGATTGCCCAACGGGAATTCGGTGGGCATTACAGCAATCTCGGCAAAGGGCCTGTCCGCAGAGCTTGCTATGCAGCGGACCGCACCGGCCATGCCATGCTCCATACCCTCTATGAACAATGCGTGAAGAAGGATGTGCGTTTCTATACGGAGTACTTTGTCCTCGCCCTCCTGATGGAAAATAATGTATGCTCCGGTGTGGTGGCCTGGGATATGCGGAAGGGGGGGTTGCACATCTTTCACGCCAAGGCTGTAATGTTTGCCACTGGGGGGTATGCCCGGGCCTGGAAAGTGAACACCAACGCTCTCTCCAATACCGGAGACGGGATGTCTATCGTCTTGCAGGCGGGCCTTCCGCTGGAGGATATGGAGTTTGTCCAGTTCCACCCCACCGGGCTTTATCCTTCCGGAGTTCTGGTCACGGAGGGAGCTCGGGGAGAAGGGGGATACCTGGTCAATCATGAAGGCAAGCGCTTCCTGGAGAAATATGCCCCAGCGAAAATGGAGCTTTCTCCCCGGGATGTAGTCTCCCGGTCGATTCAGACGGAGATCAATGAAGGGCGGGGAATCGGGGGAAAAGGGTACGTCCACCTGGACCTGCGGCACCTGGGACGGCAGGCCATCATGGAGAAACTTCCCCAGATTCATGAGCTCATTCTGAAATTCTCCGGCATTGACGCCGTAACCGATTTTGTCCCCATCCTTCCCACTTCCCATTACGCCATGGGTGGGATCCCGACAGACGTGAATGGGCGCGTGGTGATGGACGCCAAGAATACGCCGGTAACTGGTTTCTACGCGGCCGGGGAAGGTGCTTGTGTTTCGGTCCACGGGGCAAATCGCCTGGGCTGTAACTCCACCATGGACTGTGCGGTTTATGGAAGAAGGACTGGCCGGGCCATGGCTAGGTTCATCGGCGAGGGGGCGGAGAAAAACACTCTTCCTAAGGACGCCCTGGAAAGAGGAAGGACCAAAGTGGAAGGCTTGCTGGCAGCGAAGGGGAAAGAAAGCCCGGCAGCCATCCGGGACGAACTGCAGCAGACCATGATGGTCAATTGCGGGGTTTTCCGCGAGGAGAAACTTTTGAAGAAGCAGCTGGAGATCATTAAATCCCTGCAGGGACGATATAAAGAAGTCGAGGTGGGTTACAAAGGGCAAAGGTTCAATACCGAGCTTCTCGATGTTATCGAACTCGGCAACATGCTCGACTTCGTCGAAACTATTGTTGTCGGTGGACTGGCCCGGACCGAGAGTCGGGGAGCCCATTATCGGACGGACTTCCCCAAACGGGATGATGGCAGCTGGATGAAGCATACCCTCGCCTGGAAGACAGACTCCGGAATAAAGCTGGATTATAAACCGGTGGTGGTGACTCGCTTCCAGCCGCAGGAAAGAAAATTCTAAGGAGCGAAAAAATGATGCAGACCTTTAAAATTTTCCGGTACAACCCTGATGAGGACAAAAATCCTTATTATAAAACCTACCAGGTTGACGTGCAGGAAGGGATGACCGTCCTGGATGTTTTGAACGAGATCAAATGGAAGCTGGACGGCAGCCTAACCTTTCGCCGCTCCTGTCGGCACGGGATCTGCGGCTCCTGCGCCATGACGATCAACGGGTTAAACCGCCTGGCCTGTGAGACGCAGGTAAAAGCTCTCGGGGGGGGGACCGTAGAAGTGGAGCCCCTGAGGCACTATCCGGTGATTAAAGACCTGGCCGTGGATATGGAGGATTTCTACAAGAAATATGAAGCGGTCAAGCCCTATTTTATCGCCGGTACGTCCCCCACGGATAAAGAACGCTACCAGAGCATCGAAGATCGGAAGAAGATTGATGGCTCTTACGAGTGCATTCTCTGTGGAGCCTGCACCTCGTCGTGCCCCTCCTACTGGGCAAATCCGAACTTTTTGGGGCCGGCCGCCCTGCTGGCAGCCTACCGGTTTGTTTTTGATTCCCGGGATGAAGGGATGGGGGAGCGCTTGCCGATTCTGAACAGCCGCCATGGGCTCTGGCGCTGCCATACCATATTCAATTGTACCATCTGTCCCAAGTCCCTGAACCCCACATGGGCCATCGGCGAGCTGAAGAAAAAAGTCATCAGCGAAAAATATTAACTGGATTGTATGGGAATTTCCTTATTGGACACAGATTCACCCTGTTAGATGTTTACTATCTAACAGGGTAAACACAGATTTTCAGGATAAATATAAAAGAAAATATTTATCAGGGTTTATCTGCGAAAATCTGTGTCCTAATAAATTTATATTGCGGGAAGGTCATGAACATTCACGAGTACCAGGCCAAAGAGATTCTCGCTCGCCACGGGATCAAGATTCCGAATGGCCAAGTGGCCTTTGACCTCCGAGACGCCGAGGCGGCAGCCCAGGGGATTGGCCCTGGGCCCTTTGTGGTGAAGGCTCAGGTCCATGCTGGCGGGAGGGGGAAAGTGGGAGGAATCCGGAAAGCCAAGAATCCTACGGAAGTCCGGGAGATTGCCCGAACCATGTTTGGAATGAGACTGGTAACTCCCCAGACCGGGCCACAGGGAAAACCAGTTAGCCGGGTTCTGGTAGAAGAGTTTCTTCCCATCATGCAGGAGCTTTATCTGGGAGTGACCATCGACCGCAAGCAGGGGAAAGTAGTGGTGATGGGATGTTCCGAAGGCGGGATAGAGATTGAAGAGGTCCGAGCCAGGTCTCCGGAAAAGATCCAGAAGGTGGCGGTGGATTCGGGGTGCGGGTTTACCTATTTCCAGGGCCGAAAGCTGACCATCGACATGGGGTTGCAGGGAGGCATGATCGGGAAGGGTGCGGCCGTCGCCTTCGCCCTGTGTCGGACATTCCTGGATTGCGATTGTTCCCTAACTGAGATCAACCCCCTGGTTCTGACTGCGCGGGGGGATCTGGTTGCTCTGGATGCCAAGATAAACATCGATGACGATGCCCTCTACCGCCATCCTGAGCTCCTGGCCCTGCGGGATATTGAACAGGAAGATCCCCGGGATGTGGAGGCGTCCCGCTTGAATTTGAATTTTATCAACCTCTCCGGAAATATCGGTTGCATTGTTAACGGGGCCGGGCTGGGGATGGCTACGCTGGACCTTCTGAAATATTATGGAGGTGCCCCGGCTAACTTTCTGGATGCCGGGGCCGGAGCGACCAAGGACGTAATCCGGAACGCCTTCGGCCTCCTTCGTTCGGACCCCAAGGTCAAAGGAATTTTTATCAACATGTTCGGGGGCATTACGCGCTGCGACAGCTATGCCCAGGGAATCGTAGATGCGCTCCGGGAGAGGCCTTTGACCATCCCCCTGGTGGTCCGGATGGAAGGAACCAA
>JAURYC010000160.1 GCA_030654105.1 Deltaproteobacteria bacterium | reverse complement strand
TGCCGGCACCCTGGCCACATTTCTTCTTTTGCTCACTCAATTATCCGGCCGGAAGTGGGGAAGCCTGGGCGGCTCAAAGCCTGATTTCTTGAAAGACCTCTCCCAAGTATTTGAGCAGGGACAGAACTTAAAGCGTTTTCTGGTCATCTCTGCCTTCACTTTTCTACCGCAAGGGATGGTAATCCCCTTCACTCATGTCTTTGCCCGTGAGTTAAAATAGGAATTCCATATCCACATCTCAAACTTTATTTGGTTAGTACCCCGGGAAAAAGAAATGCCTTGGCGACTCGGTGAGAGAAGAATAAGAATGAGGTCAGGAGGAAGAAGGGCATAGAAGGGGAAAGGAACCAAATTTTTTCTTGCCTCTTGGGGCTTGCTATCTTGGGTTCGACTTGCTAATATTTAGTTGCCATGGAAAATAGATATTATAAAATTCGCGCAGATGAGAAAAGAGTCATTGTAGAGCGCATCACGGCCTATATCAAAAACCGGCCGGATATTCTTTTTGCTTATTTACATGGTTCGTTTTTCTCCGGCGATCGATTCAGAGATATTGACATCGCCATCTACCTGAAGCCTCCTTTTTCACCTTCGCTTCAGGTTGAACTTGAAATGGAGGCGGAATTAGACAAAGAGGTGAAAAAGTACCCGGTAGAGGTTCGGGTCTTGAACAACGCTCCTCTTTCCTTTCGGTACAACGTACTCAAGCATGGAAAGCCGATCGTTGTGGTTGATGACGACCTGCGTTGTGATTTTATGGAGGCGACCCTGAGCAATTATTTCGACTTCGCTCCTTTCCGGAAAATGTACCTCAAGGAGGCGATGGGATCTGGAATATAACCCCGACAAGGTGAGAAAGATTACCTCCGAAGTGCTTTCTGCCCTTCAAAGGTTGGAAGACCTAAGAAAGCTCTCTGAGGAAGAGTTCGCTGCCGACCCGCACAAGGTGGCGAGCGCTAAATACAACCTCATTGTGGCCATCGAAGGGGCGGTAGACCTAAGCAATCATATCATTTCCAAGAACGGATTCCGCACGCCCGAAGACTACGCCGATACCTTCAGAGTCATGGAGGAAAAAGGAGTTTTCGATGCGGAATTTACCAACTCTCTAATACAGATGGCGCGGTTCAGAAACAGACTTGTGCATATTTATTGGGATATCGACGATGCAGAGATCTACAGGATTATCCAAACCAGGCTGCAGGATATCAAACAGTTTTTAAAGAAATTCGGAAATTTTATAGGACTATAAGCGGAAATGTTTTGGGGCAAAAGAAAGGGGTTGCCATCCATGATAAAGGCTGGCAGCCCCTTAACATTAGGTGGAGCCGACGGGGAGAGTTGAACTCCTGTAAAATGGGGAACAAACCTCAACTATCTCTCAACCCCACCCTTAAATTATTTGGATCGGATAAGATTTTCAATTCTCCGTGCGACTCACAAAGCGATATACACCCAAAATTGAAAAGAGTGAGTCTGCTGGGGGAAAGGATTGCGAGATGAAGATAAAATTACGCGTGGCTTCTATTTTTTTATCGACCCTTCCCGTTCTTCTGCTTTTGAATGCCTGCGAAAAAGTGAGTTCAATACCTGTTGCCGAGGAGAAGGTTTATAACGTACAGGTCCGGGCAGCGGAAAAAAGACCTCTCCGGCCCTTCGTAGAAGCCATTGGCAATTTAAACCCCTATGACGAGGTAACGGTAAGCACAGAGGTCGATGGGATTTTAAAGGATCTAAAAGTGGACGAAGGAACCAAGGTTTCCAGGGATATGCTACTGGCCGTGATCGATGACACGGATTATCGTCTGGAAACGAAAAGGGCCGAGGCCGTCTTGGAGGGTGCCGATTCCCGGCTACAGCAACTCTTAACCGGTGCCCGTCCTCAAGAAATTCAACTGGCGAAGGCGGAGGTGAATCAGACCCTGGCCGATATGGAGAAACGGAAAGCGGATATGGAGCGGGCCAAAAAGCTTTATCAGGATAAATACATCTCCGCCCAGGAATGGGATTCTGCCCGAACCGCATACGAGGTAGCTGTTGCCTACCATAAAAAGGCCAAAGAAAATTATGCTTTGGTGGTCGAGGGACCCCGCCAGGAAGAAATCGCCGCCGCTCGCGCCCAATTAGACCAATCCCAGGCCGCCCTCTCTCTGGCCCGCCAAAAACTCAGCAAGACCAAGATCTTTTCTCCCCTGGCTGGAATCGTCCGGGTCCGGAAGGTTTCCAAAGGGGAGTTGGTGAAAAATGGTACCCCTCTTTTTGTGATCATTCAATCAAACCCCATCAAGCTTCGTTTTACTATGACGGAAAGAGACGTGGGAAAAGTAAAGAACGGCCAGGATGTTTCCCTGCGGGTGGATGCTTTTCCCGAAAGAGAATTCAAAGGGGAAGTCACCACCATTTATCCGAGCCTGGAGGAAAAAACCAGGACCCTTTTGGTGGAGGCCTTGGTTCCGAATCCTGAAGGAATTTTAAAGCCAGGCCTTTTTGCCAAGGTTATCCTGTATACCGGGCAGGCCAAGGAAACGGTGGTGATCCCGGTAACGGCTCTTTTATACGAGGAAACCAAAGTTAAGGTGTTCGTGGAGGAAAAAGGCCACGCCAAGGAAAAGGCTGTGCAAGTGGGCAGTAAATACGGCGAGTTTATGGAAATTGTGGAGGGTTTACAGGGAGGCGAAAAAGTTGTGGTCGCCGGCCAGCAGAATCTTTCCGAGGGGGGAAAACTCAATGTGGCTCGCTGATACGTCCATTAAGCGACCGGTCTTCGCCACGATGCTGATCATGGCCCTCGTCGTCTTCGGCGTGGTGAGTTACCCCAGTATCGGCGTGGACCTGTTCCCCAAGGTTGACTTCCCAATCGTCAACATCAAAACGATCCTGCGCGGAGCGAGCCCCGAAATCATGGATGTGGACGTCACGGATAAGATCGAGGAGGCCGTCAACACCATAAACGGGGTCAAGACCATCAGCTCCATGAGCGCGGAAAGCGTGTCCGTGATCACCGTGGAGTTCGTTCTCGAAAGGGACATCGATTTGGCCGTGCAGGACGTTCGAGAAAAGATCGCCGCCATCAGGTCCAAATTGCCCAATGACATCGACGAACCGGTCATCGAAAGAGTCGACCCTGATGCTTCCCCGGTATTATGGATGGCCCTTTCGGGCCAAAAGTCCGTTCGGGAGCTTTCCACCTATACGGATGAGGTATTGAAAGAACAGCTGCAACGGGTCAACGAAGTCGGCGCCATCCGGATGGGGGGCCTGCGGTTGCGGCAGGTGCGCATCTGGCTGGACCGCTACAAACTCGAGGCCTATAAGCTGACCGCCCACGACGTTTTGCGGACTCTGCAACGGGAGAATGTGGAGTTGCCCGGGGGAAGGATTGAGAGCACCACGAAGGAATACTCGGTAAAAATTAAAGGAGAAGTTCCGAACCCCCAGGAATTCAATGACCTGATCGTAGGATACTACAACAATGCTCCGGTCAGGCTCCGGGACATCGGGCGGGCGGAGGACGGGATGGCGGAGAAGCGCTCCATCGTCCGGTTTAACGGAGTTCCCGCGGTGGGGTTGGGGGTTCAGAAACAGTCGGGAACCAATACGGTCGAGGTTATCAATCGGGTGAAAAAGGAGCTGGAGCGGATCAAAACCACTCTCCCTGCGGGAATGAAATTGGAGATCGCCTTCGACCAATCCGACTTCATCAACCGTTCCGTCCGGGAAGTACAGCATCACTTAATTTATGGGGGGTTCTTTGCCACGCTGGCGGTGTTGCTCTTCTTAAAGAGTCTGAGCATCACGCTGATTAGCGCCTTGGCCATCCCGATTTCGGTCGTGGCCACCTTTGGCATCATGCGGGCCTTCAATTTCACCTTCAACAACATGTCCATGCTGGCTCTCTCCCTTTCCATTGGGATCCTCATCGATGACGCCATCATCGTCGTGGAAAACATCCACCGCCACATCGAAGGGGGCATGTCCCCCCAGAAAGCCGCGTCCTTTGCCAGCTCCGAGATCGGCCTCGCCGTGTCGGCCACCACCCTGGCCATCATTGTCATATTTCTTCCGGTAGCCTTCATGAAAGGGGTTATCGGAAGGTTCTTCTTCCAGTTCGCCATGACGGTCGTTTTTGCAGTCATGGTATCCTGGTTTGTTTCCTTTACCCTTACCCCCATGCTGGCATCGCGATGGCTGAGGTCGTCCCGGAACCATGTCCCCGAAAAGGGGAAAAGACGGTTCGATGCCCTGGGTTGGTTTGATCGATTCTATAAGAAGTCGGAAGGGGCCTATAAGAAATTGCTGGCCCTGGCGCTGCGGCACCGGGCTGCGGTCTTGGGACTGGCTCTGCTGGCCTTTCTGGGCGGCCTTGCGATCACCAATTTTTTAGGAAAGGAATTCATCCCCCCGGAAGACCAGGGCCGGTTCATTATCCGCATGCAGGCCCCCGTGGATTATTCCGTTGACGCCGCCGATGGAATGTTTCGGAAAGCAGAGGAAATTCTCCGCAAATTTCCGGAGGTGGTCTCCACCTATTACGCCCTGGGAACAGGGACCACCGAGGAAATCAACAAGGCCGTCCTGTTCAGCAGTTTGAAACCGAAAGCGGAGAGAAAGAAAAAACAGGAACAGATCAAGAAGGAGGTCCGCAAGGCGCTGGCCTCGATCATCGGGCTGAAAGTTTCGGTGGAAGATGTGGCCATGATCGGAGGCGGTCAGAGAATGGTTCCCATCCAGTACAGCATCCGGGGAAGGAATCTAAAAGAGCTGGAAACCTATTCCCGTGAGGTCACGAATCAGTTTTCCAAACTTCCGGGGATTGTAGACGTGGATACTTCTCTGGAGGCCGGAAAACCGGAAAGTCGAATCCTCATCGACCGCAACAAGGCCGCTGACCTGGGCGTGGACATTGGCAGCGTAGCCGAGGTGATCAACATCCTCATCGGCGGCGAAGTGGATGTGACCAAATTCAAAGATGAAGCGCGGGGCCGAAGGTACGACGTCCGAGCCAGACTCTGGGCCGAGGGTAGAACCAACCCCGAGGATATCGGCCGGCTTTATGTGCGCTCCCGAGATGGGAGACTGGTGGAAATCGCCAACATCGTGAAAATCCAAGAGGCGGGGGGGCCGAGTATTATCAACCGGGTGGACCGCCAGAGGGCTATCACGCTCTTTGCCAACTTGGAAAGCAAGCCCTTAGGCCAGGCAAAAAATGAGTTGGATGCCATTGCCACGAAGATCCTCCCTTTTGAATACTCGGGAAGATACAAAGGAATGGCCGATACCATGGGGGAATCCTTCGAGTTTTTAATGTTTGCCTTGGTTCTCGGCATCGTCATGGCCTACATGGTTCTGGCTGCCCAGTTTGAAAGCTTTGTCCAGCCGTTCATTATTTTGATGTCCCTGCCTCTTGCTTTTATCGGGGCTTTCGGCGCTCTTCTTCTAACCGGGCGGACACTCAATATTTTCAGCTTCATCGGGCTCATTCTCCTGATGGGCCTGGTAAAGAAGAACGCGATCCTGCTCGTGGATTACACCAATACCCTGAGACAGAGGGGGTTGGCGAGGAGGGAAGCGATATTGGAAGCGGGTCCCGTGAGATTGAGGCCGATTCTGATGACCACCTTTGCCATGATTTTCGGGATGATGCCCGTAGCCCTGGGTGTCGGGGAAGGCGCCGAAACTCGTTCGCCCATGGGAATCGCGGTGATCGGAGGATTGCTCACCTCCCTTTTCTTGACGCTCATCGTGGTGCCGGTGGCCTATGATGTGGTTGACGCTTTCCTCGCCAGATTTCTCAAGAGAAAAGAAGCAATAGAGGTTGCGCCCCCAGTGGGAGGTGCAAAGTAGTTAAAGCCCTATCAAAGACCCTGGCGATGACGGAAAGATACCTCACCCTGTTTCCCTGGGCCCATTTTCGCAAACACAAAGGGGCTGTCAAGGTCCATACCCTCATGGATTTGCGGGGAAGCATTCCCTGTTTTATCCGCATAACTCATGGCAAAGTTCACGATGTCAATATTCTCGGGTATTCCGGGGACATAATAGAATGGCACTAGTTTAAGGTTAAGAGGGGCTATTACCTTCGCCTTTTTACGCTTTGTGTGTCATTTTCAAGTCGTTGTATGGAAATTTGCATCATCTCACTAAGGATTTGTTCAAGTTTTCGCTTATTATCGATGGCCTTTCGGAATAAATCGACCTGAGCCTCCGAGAGATTCACCGTAATCGTCTTTCCGTTTACTTTTCTTGTCCATTGATAATAGGGGCCATATTTCTTCCGATCGATTTGCTTTTTGGAAGCCTGCCCGATGATCGTCCTTTCGGTGATGGTTCCCGGTAGTACCCGTCCCATGCGACTTAGCTGATCGGCGAGCTGCGCGTACCGTTTTTTCAGATTCTGTTGAGAGGGTCTGTCCATTTTACGTTTGAATATTATCATGGTTTATGCTACAAGTATTATACCTTGTAGCATAAACCAGACCCCATTGCCAGGAGATTCTTTATGCCCTCCGGATATCGCCTCTTGCAGAATCAGATCACGCGCCTAAGAACAAAAACCGTCGACGAGATCCTGACCCTTTGGGGTCCATGGACTCACCTCACCGAGATATTGGGAACCCCCAAAAGAATGCGGCTCTTTCCCCCCTCACAAACATTCTGGTTGTTCCTCTCTCAGGTTCTGGAGGCCGATCACTCCTGCCGAACGGTGGTCCGGAAATTTTTATTGTGGCTGACCCTGAAAACGGGAAAGAACGCCTCGCCCAACACCGCCTCCTTTTGTAAAGCCCGGGCGCGATTGCCTCAAAAAGGTCTCGAATCGATCCACCGGCGGCTGACCAACGAGATTGAGGCCCAAACCACGGATGATTTGTTATGGCGGCAACGCCGGGTCAAAATCGTGGACGGCACCGGTCTGTCTATGCCGGACACAAGGGCCAATCAAAAAATCTATCCCCAATCCAAAAGACAAAAACCCGGATGCGGCTTCCCGGTAATGAAACTCGTCGCGGCCTTTTCCCTGGCGACCGGCACGATCATCGGCTTCGTAAAAGGCACGCTGCATGACGCCGAACGGATTCTCTTTAAAAATCTTTGGGGCCTTTTCGAACCGGGAGACGTCGTCCTAGCTGATTCCGCTTTTTGCAGCTATGCCGATTTTTATTTCCTGTCACAGAGGCGCGTCGACTGCGTCATGGCCAATCATCATCGCCGCACCAAAGGTCTCGAATTCGTCAAGTCCCTCGGCAAGGAAGATCGGCTGCTTTATTGGATAAAAATGAAGCCTTGCCCGACCTGGCTCGAAAAACGCCAATGGGAGAAGGTGCCGGAGAAACTCTTGATCCGGGAAGTCAGCTTTAGCGTGACCGTCAGGGGCTTTAAAACAAAGAGGATAACCTTGGCCACCACGCTTTTAGATCAACGCCAATATCCCAAAGAGGACCTGGCACAGCTTTATCGACGCCGATGGATAGCAGAGTTATATTTGCGGGATATTAAAATCACCATGGGCATGGACATCCTCCGATGCAAAACCCCGGACATGGTGCATAAAGAACTGATCATGTACATTATCGCCTACAACCTGATGAGAGCTTTGCTTCTTCAAAGCTGCATAATTATGCAGGTCCAAATGGATCGCCTATCCTTCAAAGGTGCCTTGGCCATATTGCGACAAGCAAATCCATCTATGCTCCTGCTAATACGGACCCGGAAAATCGAAAAAAGTTTACACAAAGCGGTCCTGTTCATAATCGCAAAAGACATCGTGCCTGACAGACCAAATCGACAGGAACCGCGAGCGCGAAAACGAAGACCTAAAAATTATCAGCTCTTAAATAAACCAAGAAGTCAATTCCGGGAAATACCCCACCGCAATAAATACTCGAAACCCTTAAACTAGTGCCATTCTATGGTGTCCGTGGAATTCTATAAAACAAAATGCAAACTAAATAGACCCCCGCAACCCAGACGATTTTTAGGCAATGTTTAGGTTAAGCTATGCGGATCTTTTTTTATGGAAACCCTCATTGACTCCCTGTGCTAACTTCTTCAATTTTTCGAGGGTTTCGTTGAACTCATCAAATATCCTTGCCCCTTTGATCATATCTTGAACCAACCTGTACCGATGCTGCTCCCCAATTTCATTTTTCAGGATAGACGCGACAGCCTCGCCGGTTGAATCGCTCCCTATCGCCCCCATATCGCGTCCCAGGAGCCTGATACCGGCCATAACCAGATCGAAATCCTCCGCCTGCAGAAGCTCATCTTCTTTTTCGAACAAGCGTTCTTCATTCCCCGCTCCAGCGTAGTGATCCATCAGGAATAGCAGATCCTCGGCGTCCTTGGGCCGCTCCGGGTAGCGATCATGCCAGGAGATGACCTTCATCAGCACCATTCCTGGAATCGTCGGCACCTTTACGTCAAGCACCGGCTGGTCACTCAATCGCAGGGTCATGGCAGATTCATAAGCCTCCTGAAAACCCATGGTGGACATAAACACTTCATGCTCAGGCGGCCAGCTGATCTTCCCCTGGCCTTCGGCGACCCCACCGAACGGCACAATGTCCACTCGATACAAACCTGCCCGGAATGATTGAGGCTCCTGGGCTGCGGCAAACTTCCCCGTAGCAAGAAGTGCGTCGGAAAGCCGTTGGAACTCATTCCATCCGGTCACCTCTACGCCGATATCGAGATCGCGCGTTCCCCGGGCCGGCCGGATGGCGTGACAGTATTCGAGCACAATGTCCCTGGCCATCGCCCCGACCATGAAAAAGCGGATGCCCAAGGTAGTGGCGACTTGGTTCACCACCTGGAGCACTTCCACCAAGGAAGAATCAAGCTTCCCTGACAAATTGTACGATATGCCGGTCATAGATCATCCGGGCGGTTTCGAGATTACGCTGGTTTCCAGTCGCCATCAGGTCGGCATACACGAGCAGAGGATGCACCATATCTTTGTTAGGCGGAATGGCATCAGGGCGCCAGAAACGATGGAGAAATTCCACATCCCCAGCCGGATCCTTCTTTAATTTGTGCGGGATCAGAAAAGCCGCAAGATTGTCTTGATCTATATAAACCGTTATTTCCTGCGGATTCAGATGCCCGGTAAGCTTCAAGGCGGCCACTTCGCCCCCCCAATGAGCACGGTCCGGGTCCAGCTCCGCGCTCTTCCACCACCCTGCCGCTCCCCGATAGTGTCCAAGCGTTAACTTTGGCCGAAGCTGCTCGGCATAACCCGTTATCCAGCGCTCCAGCAGCCGCTCTTTGTTGATGAGCCGGATTTCGCGTCCCTTCCCCTTGCCGGTTACTAACAGGAAACCCAGTTCCTTGAGCTCCTGCATAACCCAGTTCACCATTCCGAGGGCTACCTCCGCTTTCGCGGCTATCGTCCGATACGGCAGGTTTTCCTGGCCGGGATTGCAGAGAAGGACAAACAACACTCGTATGCCGGTTTGCTTGAAAATTCGACCGATCACAGGGGCTTTCTTCAGGGCGGGATTCCTGTTTCCTTTGATGAAGATATACAACGGAGGGCGGTTGACAAAAACATTTCCGGCTTCATCCATGAACTGGATCCCGTTCTCCCGCAGCTTGTCGGCCATTGTCTCAGTCACGCGCCGGGCCACAAGGATGAAATTTTGGGGCTGGTTGGGCCTTATCAAAGGAAGCAGTGCATCCGTCGGGGTTATCACGGCCTTAACTTCAGGAACAAGATTCAGCCTCTTGCCATGAGCTCGCAGCGCAAGAGCTCTGGCGTTGGGCTGCCCGATAACCTCCAGCGGCAGCCCCGTCATCCGCGTGAAGGCATCGCAGGCATTTTGGATTATGCCTTTTTCATTTTCAAGTTTTCGCATACTCAGTTCATATTATATTCTTGTTCATTTATTGTGAACATATCATTTTTGTGAACCTAATGTCAAGAAAAAAATGCCCCCACGCCTTATTTAAACCTCGGGGTCAAATGCCCTCCAAATGGGTACTAAAATTCTACCCGGCCCTTCGCATGGCCTCCCTCGAAAAGTTCAGCGCCGACGGCGAGCCGCTCCCCCTTCTTGTAGACGATGCGCTTGTCAACTTCGACAACGCCCGCGCCCGGGCAGCCCTGAAAGTTTTGGGAGAACTGGCGGCAGCTACCCAGGTAATCTTCTTCACCCATCATCAACATATGGTCCACCTGGCAGGAGAGGCCGTAGGCGGAGAGATCCTTCATATCCAGGAACTTGCTTAGAGCAGAGTAAAAGAAGAAGCTGGAAGCGTATCTGATGTTTTTCTCCGTACGCATACAGATTGCCTAATTTCTATTTCGGGGAATAGAAAATGAGTATGGTATCCCCAGAATTCCTGCACATTTTCCCCTTAGAACCGCATTTCCGACAGCGAAATTGATATCCTAAGGTAAAAATAAACTCGTTTTTATGATCATTACTTTTCAAAATCAAGGGATTATCTTGGTCCGACCCCAATTAACAATACTTTTCGCCCATCCCTGGTATGTCTGTAGAGTTTTAGAAGAATAATGCCGAAGATGGATTTCATCCGCCAGCCGGGAGTATTCTGCTTTCCAAGAAGCCCCGTACCCCAGTCCCAGTTGAGAAGGAGGGGCGGACTCAATCGTGTTTTGCGGTTTTGCAACAGTCTTTCCTAACGGGTTGACATTGTTTGAGGTGCTGTGTAGAATCGATGATGAGACGGAATCAGGAGAGGGAGGCGGTGCGACCTCTTTATATTGAATCGGCGCAGCAGGCGCCTCGCGGAGAGAAAGGTGTGTCTTGTCGTTGAAAGTGATGCTGGCCGGATGACTGGCAGGTTGGGGTGGCGTCACTTTGTCGGGGAGGATCGCTGTATTTTGAATTTCGTAATACAGCGTAATCGCTATTGATGCCTGTTCTTGTTGCGCCGTTGTTTGCTTCTTTTCCTGTAATTTAAGGATAAACCGGGGCAGGCTGTTTTTATCTATGTGAGGGAAATGATATTTACTGCAAAAGTCCAGATAATATTGAAGCCATTTTTTATACTGCCCTTTCAAGTTGTTGGGGATGGACTCGTTCCGCAGACGCTCTTCAAATTTTGATTGTAATGCAGACGGAATTGCCAGCATGTGGAATCCTCCATCTTCTTCATAATCTTTATATTGATATGATATACGGAAAGACAAAAATAAATGGTTGTGAAAAAATTGCCAAGAGATTATGTGTCATTTTAGAATACTTACAAAGGGATAGGGGAAGCCGGTAGTCCGCGAGTGCAAAGACAACAGATAAATGGTCATTGCATAGAGCCCTGAAGATTCCC
Organism: Deltaproteobacteria bacterium; assembly: GCA_030654105.1. Lineage (NCBI taxonomy): Bacteria > Pseudomonadati > Myxococcota > Myxococcia > Deltaproteobacteria bacterium. Next base: position 160 of record JAURYC010000160.1, on the reverse strand, counting down.
GTGGGGCGTGGAGTTATCCGGAAACTTTAGAATAACTTGGTCGCGCCGCGCTGCGCGCGTCGCGAACGCCGAGTTGAGCGGCCCTTCGGGTCCGCTCGCCCGACTTGTTTTTAGCAAGAAGACCGCAAACCGCTTCGCGCGCTGATTCGCGCGTCGCGAA
>JAURYC010000159.1 GCA_030654105.1 Deltaproteobacteria bacterium | reverse complement strand
AAGAAAAATGGACTGCCTGCCCTTATGGCCCAGGCCTCTCCGTTCAGAATAAGATCGCCTCCGAACCTATTCCCATCCACCATCACATGAAGATCGCCAGGAGGAGTGAAGGACCCATGACTCTCCTCCCGGCTTTTTCCCAAATCTTTCTCGCGCTTATCTCTTCTTTATCCAGGGTGGGGAGATATATTTCCCGGTGGCAAATTCCTGGGGAAAGATCGAGACTTGTTTGCCATCCTGCCACTGGACCCAAACTGGCTGCTTGCCATCTTTGCCATATTTCAAGTCGTGATTCGGTTCAAAAAGAATCACCCCGGCCGCTCCCACAAATCGCATCTTCTCCAGAGTTTTGATCAGGACTTCCGTGTCCAGGGTTTTAGCCTCCTCGGCAGCTGCCTTCAATAAATAGAGGGCATCGTATTCTCCAAAGGCAGTATAAGTAGGAGAGATTCGGTAGGTGCTTATGTATTTATCGTAAAAAGGAATGGTAAGGGGAGTAATCGTTGCTCTGGCCCCGTTGATCAACTGGGTGGCTTCATAATTACATTTTCCCCCGGTCTTATCCCAAAAATCCGTGACTTGGCTGTTCAGGCTATAGCCCGCTTGATGGACTGCAAGCTTAGTGTCTGACCATTGGTTGGTAATAGGAACCCCGGGAGAAAGAGCCTGGACGGTAAGCATGAGCTCCGCTCCCTTGGCGCGAATCTGGGCGAACTGAGGGGAAAAATCTGTGCGTTTGGGATCGAAGACATCCAGGTAAACGATCTTCAGCCCCCGCTTGGGCAATTCCTTTTCCAGATAGGCAGACATCTCCCGCGCCCAAACTGAACTCTCCGGCAGAAGAGCCACATTGGTTACCTTTAATTCCTTCTTGAAGAATTCTTCCGCAAGTACCGCCATATCGTAGGCGAAGAGGTCGGAATTCACGCAACCGACGCGGAAGAAATACTTGGCTTTCGCGTAGTCCTCCTCCACCATTTTCGCCAGCTTGGGGGTTGCGGGTCCGACGCTCAGCCAGAGCTTCTTGGCGTCGAAGATATGGGGCGCCTGGGCCAGACCCACTCCACTCATCCAACCGCCGCTGACAAAATCTACTTTGTCCGTGAAGAGAAGTTTCTTGATGGCCGTGACGCCCTTCTCGGCAATTCCATCATCATCGGCAAAATACAGCTCAATTTTATGACCTAAAATTCCTCCCTTGGCATTGATCTCTTGGGCGGCCATCTCCGCCGCATTCTTTACCCCGATGCCCGCTTCTTTTTGCAGGGCCGCCGTGACGCCCATTTTAATCACTTTCTGCTGGGCGTAGGTTTCGAAAGATAGGCCAAAACACAGCGCGATTCCTACAGCTATCAACATAAAAATCTTTACCCTCATTTTAACCCTCCTTTTCTTTCAATTTGGCTCCCCCTTTTCACGCTATCTCTTTTAGGTTTCGCTTCTTCACCTCCTTTCCTGTTTACCACCAAGAACGCCCCAATGCGATAATTTGGTTATTGGTGATTTGCATCCTTTCTCTCGGCGTTCTCAGCGAGCTCTGCGGTGAATCATTCACCCCCATCTTTCCCTTCACACCTGGAGGGCTGCGGTAAAACCTTCATGAATGGCTTCTTTCGCCTTCCGCGGCTCCACACAGTCGCCAATCGGGAGAATTTGAGGAACTTTCCCCTCCAAAGCTTGTAGGATTTCATTGTTGGCCCGGGAACCCAGGGCCAGGATCCGGTTTTTTAAACGCAGGCCCCCGACGGTGAATGGAGAGAAGATCAGGCCAAAATTTGCCATGGGCTTCCCTTTATGCCTCTTCTTTTCTTTTGGTCAGATCCTCCAGATAAGTAAAAATGGAGGTATGATCTTGTCTCTCCCCCCCATGGATTATGGCGCATCCGAAGAGTTGTTGCACCATGTTGGCCAGGAACATGGGGATCTTATACTCCTTGGCCATCCGGGTAACGGTGTCGACATCTTTGTACATCAGGTCGAGGGCAAATCCCGAATTGAAGGTCCGGGGCAATACGAATTTGGGAAACTTGAAGTCCGTGGAGTAGCTGCGGCCGGTGCTGACCTGCAAGACTTCCATGACCCGCTGGGGTGAAAGACCCAATTTCGTCGCCAGGATGATAGCCTCGGAGGTAGCCGCCATGGTTGTGGCCGATAGAAAGTTATTGATGGCCTTGACGGCATGGCCAGACCCGATTCCTCCCATATAAAAAAGGTTTTTCCCTACCACAGAAAGGATCGGCCGGCAGACTTCAAAGATCGCCTCGTCGCCCCCAACCATGATGGAGAGCGTCCCGGCTACCGCACCCACTACACCCCCACTCACCGGCGCGTCGATCATGGATATACCCTTGGCCGAAAGGGCTTGGTGGATTTTCAGCGTGCTCGGCGGGTAAGCGCTGGTCATCTCAATGAGGATATCTCCGCCCTTTGTTCCCTCCAAGAGGCCCTCGGGTCCAAATACCACTTGTTCAACGGCCTCGGAGTTGGGCACGATGGTGATGACTTTCCGGCACTTATCCGCTACCTCTTTCACGGAAGAGGCGGCCTCCGCCCCTTTTTGAACGAGGGGCTGGATAGCTTCCGGCCTCACATCATAAACCAACAGCTGAAACCCAGCTTCCAGCAACCTCCGGGACATGGGCTGCCCCATGGCCCCCAAACCGATGAATCCGATTTTTCCGTCCATGCTCAATCCCCTTTCAATTTTTGAGCGGTCATTTCCCGTAGCTTGAATTTTTGCACCTTCCCACTGGCCGTCCGGGGGAAGTCTTCCAGGGTTATCACTTGATCGGGAATCTTGAACTTGGCTGTTTTATCCTTCATAAACTCGTATATCTCCTCCCGAGTCACCCGGTCGCCGGCCTTCCTGGGAATGATGCAGGCCAGGGTTTTTTCCCCCAGTCTTTCGTCGGGGTATCCTACGACCTGACACTCCTTCACTTTCGGGTAGGTGTAGAGGATGCTTTCCACGTCGGTGGCGTAAATGTTCTCTCCGCCGCGGACGATCATGTCCTTGATCCGCCCTTTCAGCCGGAGGTTCCCTCCTTCGTCCATGGTCCCCAGGTCTCCGCTATGGAACCACCCTTTTTCGTCCACGGCTTCGGTGGTCAGCTCGGGGTCTTTGTAATAACCCAGAAAGTTAGTAGGACCCCGGTGGCATATCTCACCCAAAACGCCGACGGGCACAATCCGGTTGGTCTGCGGATCTACAACCTTCACTTCGTTTCCCACGGCCAGAGGGGGTCCGGGGCTCTCAGCAATCAGTTCGATCGGCGATTCGGGAAGACTAAGGACGTTACTTCCGCATTCCGTGGTCCCATCCCCTTGAAGGATGCCGCACTGGAATCTTTCGACGATTTGCAAGGCCACCTTTGGCGGCATGGGCGCCCCGGTGAAAAGGGCATAGCGCAGGGAGGAGACATCGGTCTTCTCAAAGTGGGGATGGTTCATGAGGTCGATGAACATGGTGGGAACCCCGGCGGCGATGGTCGCTCTACAGCGCTCGATTTCCCGCAGGGAAGTCTCGGTGCTATACCGTCCCAGGAGAATCAGGGTTCCGCCGGTAAGGAAAGCCGTATGCTGCACGACGCAATTGCCCGTAGTGTGGAAGAGGGGGGTCATATTCAGCCATACATCCTTTTCCGAGGCCTTTATCCGCTCGGCAATCCCTACCGAATGGAGCATGCGGGTGTTGTGCGTTTCCATCACCCCCTTGGGCCGACCGGTCGTGCCTGAAGTATAGGCGATCTCCAGAAGGTCGTCTGCCTCCACGGGGTGGTCCTGAAGGTATTTTTCCAAAAAGCCGGGGCCAAATTTCCTTTGCCAATCCTGAGAAAGCAGGTCCTGGAAGCTGAGCATTCCCTCTCCGGGCTTCCCTTTCACGATGATGTGCCGGAGGGAAGGGATCTCCGAACGGATTTCCTCTAAAAGATCGACGAAACGAAAATCGCGCCACTCCTCAGGAATAATCAGAGCTTTGGCCTCCAGGTGATTGAGGACAGTTAAGACTTCCATCCTCCGATAGATAGGATTCATGGGGGATACAACCACCCCCATTTTGGCGCAGGCATAGAGGGCAATGGAATACTCTGGCCAGTCGGGAAGCAACAAACCCAGTTTATCCCCGCGGGTCAGGCCCAGGTCGAACAGCGCCAGGGCAAAGGAATCAACCGCCGCCTGAAACTCTCGATAGGTATATTGCTGATTCTGAAAGATGATCGCTGTATGTTCGGGGTATCGCTCCGCCATTTCCTGCAGCATCTGACCAAAGGTCCGGCCCTTGGTCTGGTTGATACCTAAAACCTGGCAATAGCTGTAAGTGAGTTTCCTCTTTTCCATGGATATCCCCTACTTTCTCTGTTCCTTTTGCACTTTTTCGGCCATGGTCTCCCGAAGTACGTTCTTTTTGATCTTGCCGCTTGGCGTGGTGGGAAACTCGGACATCAGCTCCACCCGGTCAGGGATTTTGAAATGAGCCACCTTGTCTTTAAAAAAGGCTTTGACCTCCTCCTGGGTGATAAGCTCACCAGACTTGGGAATGATGCAGGCGCAGGTCTTCTCTCCCAGGCGTTCGTCAGAGATTGCGACTACGCTCACCTGGGCTACTTTGGGGAGGGTATAGAGGATGTCCTCAATCTCTGTGGGCGAAATGTTCTCTCCCCCGCGCACAATTATGTCTTTAATCCGGCCAACGATTCGGAGGTTGCCATTCTCGTCCATGGTGGCCAAGTCGCCGCTGTATATCCAGCCTTTTTCATCGATGGTCTGGGCGGTTCGCTCCGGATCCTTAAAGTATCCGATGCAGACGTTCTGCCCTCGGGCACAGGCTTCCCCTTTGAGGCCGATGGGAACGATACGCCGCTTCTCGTCCACGACCTTGTGCTCCATTCCGGGTTGAGGCCTTCCTACAGTTTCACAAACCACCTCCACTGGGTCGTCCAGTCGGGTGATATTGCTCATGGCTGTTTCCGTCATGCCGTAGGCTGAGGTGACATAACAACCCATTTTCTCGATGATCTGTCTGGCTACTTCGACAGGAAGGGGCGCCCCGGCCAGTACCATGGCCCGAACTGAGGAAAAGTCGTATTGATCAAAATCCGGCCTCTGGAGCATCATGATGGGCATGGTGGGAACGCCGATGGGCAGGGTTACCCGGTGACGGGTGATTTCCTTCATGGCTTCTTCCACATTCCAGGTTTCCAACAAAACCTGGCAGGAACCTTTGATCACGGAGGAGTAAAAAGCGTTGACTAAGGCTGTGGTGTGGGAAAGGGGTACCATGATCAGCCAGACATCGTCGGCCTTGAGGCCAATGGACGTGGCCGTGCCCAGGGCCGAACGGCACCGGGTGTTATGGGTATGCATCACTCCTTTAGGTGTACCCGTAGTTCCGGAAGTGAAGATGATCTCCAGCAAATCATCAGCTTCGACTGGAAATTCCCTTACGTAGACCTGTTGATAGTAATCTCCTGAATAGCGCTTTTCCCATTCGTGGGCCACTAACTCTTCCAAGATGAGTTCCCCCGGATGCCGCCTTGGCCCGGAGACTATTACATGCTTTAGGGTAGGAATGACTCCGCGGAGTTCCTGGAAGAGGTCGGAGAAGGAGAAGCCCCAAAACTCAGAGACCGAAACCGCGGCCTTGGCTTCCGTTTGCCTGAGAATGTATTCGATTTCTTTCCTTCTCAGTCGTTCAGAAACAGGGACGGATACGGCTCCCAATCGGGCAGCAGCTAGAAGAGTGATAATGAACTCTGGCCGGTTGGGAAACAAGATGACAACCATGTCCCCGCGGCGGATTCCCAGGTCGATGAAGGCTAAGGCCAATCGGTCCACCAAGATCTCGAGCTCCCCCCAGGTAATCTGGCGCTCCCGAAAGATCAAAGCCACTTTCTGGCTGCAGCGCTCGGCAGTTCTCTCGAAATAATCTCCCAGAGTGACTCCCGGGGGAATCTCACCGGGAGCGAGGTAATAACTCATGGTCGCCTTGCCCATGCCCTCCTCCTCAGAAAAACAGTGTGAGTGTCAGTGGTCAGTGTCAGCTAAAAACTTGACACTCACACTCACACTGATATCAGCACATGGTCAGGCCCCCGGATACGCTAAGGGTCTGACCGGTGATGAAGCCTGCGTCATCGGAAGCCAGAAAAGCCACAGCCCCGGCGATATCTTCGGGTTTGGCCAGGCGCCGGAAAGGAACAGCATTGGTCATCGCGGTAATAATCTTGGCTCCTGTCTCCCCTTTGGTCATTTCTGCCAGAAGGGGTGTATCGGTTGGCCCCGGGCAAACACAATTGACGTTGATCTGGTAGCGGGCCATCTCTCGAGCGATCGTCTTGGTGAAAGCGATGATTCCTCCTTTGCAGGCTGAATAAACCGCCTCCCCGGAACTTCCCACCCTTCCGGCATCGGAGCTGATGTTGACAATCTTTCCGTATTTTCTTTCAATAAAGTGATCCAAAACAGCCCGGGTGCAATAGATGGGTCCCTTGAGGTTGATGGCAATGACTTTATCCCATAGCTCCGGGTTATTCCGCATAAAAGGTTCAATTATATCCCAGCCGGCATTATTCACCAGGATGTCGAGTTTCCCAAAGGTGTTGATCGTGGTTTTGACCATATCTTGCACTTGAGCTCGGTCCGTAATGTCCGTGCCCAGGGCCAAACCTTTTCCCCCTGCCTTCTCTAAAAGAGAAACGGTCTCCTTGGCTCCATCGATTTTCAGATCGGCCACAACTACCTTGGCGCCCAGAGACCCAAATTTTAGAGCAATCCCCCGGCCGATCCCCCCGCCAGAGCCAGTGATGATAGCAACTTTATCCTGCAGGTTCATTTTCGCCCCCTATTCTTTGATTCCGGCGATACATTTCGCCAGCGAAATCTTGTGGTTTAAGTTAGACTCCCGGGGAATCATCGTCTTCTGCGCTTCCGGCGAGCCGGCCCCGTGAATAGATTCCACAATATATCCTCCGGCTCCTCCCCCAAACATCAGATTTTCGATCAAACGGAAAATGCGTATCCGGTTCTCCGTGGGAACGTCTTTTACCCCCTTCAGATATTTCTCTAAGTATTTTCCCACCTCTGGGCTGCGGAAATCCTTCTCCGAGGGCAGGGTAGTGACCAAACCTCCGGCAATATCCAGGGCCAGTTGCCCGATCTGGTTGGTGATCCGGGCTACGTTCAGTTTACACACGTTGGCCAGCAGAAAATCGTTCATGTAGTTTCCCACTGGCGTTTTGTGGCCTTCATAGGCCGAAGCCAGTCCGCAACCGTACATGGTCTCGGAAAGGGTGATCATCTCAGTTATCTTACTTCGCACGTGAGAACTCTTAGCCACCCCATTGTACTGGGCAAGCAAAGCTGTAGCCCCGATCAGGACATCGCTTACCCCAGTCTTGCACCCCCCGTAGCTGCATCGGTGATGAGAGCCGAGAAGGCCGCTGATCCTTTCGGCGAATTCATACTCTTTATACAGATAAACATTTTCCCAGGGGACAAAAACGTTTTCAAAGATGAGCAGGGTTTCCTGCATTCCAAAGAGGGGATTCCCCATGTCGATGCAACCGCCCTCTAACTTCCGCGTGTCGGAGAACTGCCGTCCGTAAATATGAATTAAACCCGGGCTACTCATCGGGATGGAAAAGGCGATGGCATAGCCCTTATCTTCCGGCGACATGGCTCGAGTGGGCATGACCACCGTGTAGTGGCAATTTAGGGCTCCTGTCTGGTGGGCCTTGGCCCCCCGAACGACGATCCCGTCTTTCTTCTCCTCCACCACGTGCAGGTAAAGGTCCGGATCGGCTTGCTCACTGGGTTTCAGACTTCGGTCCCCCTTGACATCTGTCATGGCGATGCCTGCTACCAGGTCATTCTCCTGCAGGTGCCTAAAAAATTTTTTGAACCGCTCGTGGTATTTCGTCCCAAACTTTTGGTCCACTTCATAAGTGGCCAGGTACATGATATTCCCCCCATCGCAGGTGGTGCATCGTTGGAAGCACGTTGCCGTCATCTGCCCCAGCATCCGAAACATCTTAATTTTATTCACCAGATCATCCCGGCTCTGGTAGATGTGACAGAAGCGGTTCACCTTCTGGCCAGTGAGGTGGGAGCGGGCGGTCATCAGGTCTTCGTGGAGGGGGTCATGGACCAGGTCATAACTTAGGGCCACAGCATTCTGCGACGGTTTGACCATGGGATGATCATAAAGGTTCTCCATTTTTTCCCCGAAAAGATAAACCGTGGGATGGGGGTTCATCTCTCTCAAGCTCTGTACATATTCTTTCCCGGTTTTTAAAGCCATCTAAAAAAACCTCCTTCAAAGTGGAATATTGCCGTGTTTTTTTCTGCCTTCCCCATATTCTTATTTTTCAGCATCTCCAAGGCTTTGATAGTCTACGGCCGAGTCTCCTGCAGGCGGATGAGGATATCCAGCTGTCTTTTAGCTGCAGTATAATAAGCTGAGCTTTTCTATCTCATCCCTTATTTTGGACATAACCGACCCTTGAAGATCTCCGGAATTTGCCCCGAGTTCACATCCACTCTTTCAGGTTGACGCCGATCCTCTCAAGGTTCTCCCCGAGGATACGGATAGCATTTTTATAGAAAAGCTTTTCCAAGAACCCCGGCCGGTAACCATTCTCTTCGTGCTGCTTGACCAGTTGATCCAGAGGGAATAGGTTATACTCCGAGCCGAACATATATTTATCCTGGAGTCGCCGGTTCATCTCGTACTTCATGGCTTCCGGGAAATAACGCGGCCACATACCGGAGGTCTCCCGGTAGACGTTCCCTTTGTGCATGGTCACGGCGTTGAGCTC
>JAURYC010000158.1 GCA_030654105.1 Deltaproteobacteria bacterium | reverse complement strand
ATTTTGATGATTCGATCGGTAAGTTCTTTGCATTTAAAATCCTGATAATCTGCGTTTACCCTGTTAGATAGTAAACATCTAACAGGGTGAATCCGTGTCCAAAAAGGAATTTCCTATACAATTGAATTAGGATTATAATATACCCCAGGATCCAGACCAATCGAAATTTTCTCCCGAGGAAGGAATGAAAAGATACGAGACCTTTGACCATACAGCCGACCTGGGCATTCGGATCTTCGGCCGGACTTATGAAGAGGTTATGACCAACGCCGCTTATGCTCTTTTTGACCTGCTAACTGACCTGGATCGAGTGCAGGAAACCCTTTCTTGTGCCATTCATGTTGAGGCAGCTGAAAGGGAAGAGCTCCTAATCCGCTGGCTGAATGAGCTTCTGTTCCTATGCGAGAGTCAGGGATACCTTTTTAAAAGGTTTCATTTTTCCCATCTGGATCAGACCTCCCTTAAGGCGGTGGCCCATGGAGAGATTTTTGAATCTTCCCGCCACGAATTCAAAACAGAAATCAAGGCCGTAACCTACCATCAGGTGGCAATTAGGGAAAACGATGGAGCATGGGAAGGCAGAGTCATCTTTGATCTTTGAACGAAAAAGGGGGTGTCCATGAGCGACCGAGAAAAAATTCACCTGGAAAAAATCGATAACTACCGCTGGCGGATTCCCCGGGCGGGGAAGATGCGGGTCGATGGGTTGATTTATGCCGACGAAGGTCTTCTGGGGGAAATTCACGAGGATGAAAGTCTGAAGCAGGTGGCCAATGTAGCGCACCTTCCGGGAATCCAAAAATATTCATTGGCTATGCCCGACATTCACTGGGGCTATGGTTTTCCCATCGGCGGGGTGGCCGCCTTTGACTGGCAGGAGGGGGTCATTTCTCCAGGTGGCGTGGGGTATGACATCAATTGCGGCACTCGTTTACTGGTCACCAACCTTTCCACCCAGAATTTGCGGGATAAGATTAAGAATTTGGTGAACGCCCTTTTTCAAAACATTCCTTCTGGCGTCGGATCCAAGGGAACTCTGCGCCTCTCTGCCCAGGAACTTCGCCAGGTTTTAAAAGAGGGCTCGGCCTGGGCTGTAAAGAATGGGTACGGCCGGCCAGAGGATCTGGATTGCACAGAAGATAGAGGATGCATGGCAGGAGCCGACCCCGGAGTGGTCAGCGAAAGGGCCATGGACCGGGGAAGGCCGCAGCTCGGGACATTGGGTTCGGGAAATCACTTTTTGGAAGTGGGTTTTGTGGATGAGGTTTATAACCCGGAGGTTGCCCGGGTTTTGGGTCTGAGGAAAGACCAGGTCACTGTTCTCATTCACTCGGGGTCGCGCGGACTCGGTTATCAGGTCTGTGATGATTTCCTGAAAAAAATGGGCGAACGGGTTCGGCAGTTGGGCCTGGAACTCCCCGACCGCCAACTGGCCTGTGACTTCATTCAATCTTCAACGGGTCAAGATTATTTTTCGGGAATGGCCTGCGCCGCCAATTACGCCTGGACCAACCGGCAGATGCTTATGCACTGGACGCGCGAGGTCTTTGAACGGGTTCTGCAGATGGGACCCAAAGAACTGGGAATGCATTTAGTTTATGATATCTGTCACAACATCGCCAAGCGCGAATTTCACGTCATCGACGGGGAGCGCCGGGAGGTCTGCGTCCACCGCAAAGGGGCAACCCGCGCCTTTCCGCCAGGCCATCGGGCTTTGCCAGAAGTCTACCGGAAAGTCGGCCAGCCGGTTCTGATACCCGGGGATATGGGGAGGTATTCTTATGTCCTTGTGGGTACCGAACGGGCTATGGAGGAGACTTTCGGTAGCACCTGCCATGGGGCTGGGCGGGTACAGAGCCGAACTCAGGCTAAAAAAGCAAGTAAAGGAAGAGATCTGCATCGCGAATTAGAGGACCGCGGGATTTACGTTATGGCCGCGAGCCGGGCAACTTTGGTCGAAGAGGCTCCGGAAGCCTATAAGGATGTGAGTCAAGTTGTGGAAGTTGTCCATCAGGCCGGAATTTCCAGTAAAGTGGCCCGCCTCCGCCCCTGGGGAGTGGTGAAAGGATAAAAGAACAGACGGAGGGACACGCGATAACTCCCCGTCTCTCCGCTTCTGTTTTAAATTTAATAGGACGCAGATTTGCGCAGATAACCGCAGATAATTATTTTCTTTTAAATTTATCCTGATAATCTGTGTACATCCGTGTCCAAAAAGGAAATTCCTCTACAATTTAATTAATTGTGGGTTCCGTACCTTCCTTGAAACATTCAAAGATTACTTTGCCGGATTTTGCCGGTTGCTTTGGCCCGACGGGCTCACCGGTGACGGCATCTGTTTTGGTAAAAACGATCCCTTCCGGTACGGAAAAATTTTCAACCACTTTCCCGTCAACCACTTCTTTCATAAATTCCAGCCAGATCGGCAGGGCGGCGACAGCTCCCGTTTCGTGAGTTCCCAGAGGCTTTTCAATATCATACCCCATCCAGGCACCGGCGACCAATTGCTGAGGAATGAAACCGAGAAACCAAGCATCGCGGGTATCATTGGTCGTCCCGGTCTTTCCAGCTGCTGGCCGGCCCAGGGCTTTGGCCCTTTGGCCAGTCCCTTCTTGGATAACGCTTTGCATCAAGCTGGTGATGAGGTAAGAAGTCTGGGGACTGATCACCTCGATGGCCGATGGCTCCACCTCTTCCAGAATGTTGCCATCTTTGTCCACAATGCGCGTTATCAAAATGGGTTCGGCGCGGTAACCCTGAGCCGCGAAAACCCCGAAAGCATTGGTCATCTCCAGGAGGGAAACATTGGCCGCTCCCAGGGCAAGGGATAAATTGGGTTCCAGCTTGGACTTTATTCCCAAGTTCCGGGCATATTGGATCAAGTAGTCTATCCCGATGGACTGGGCGATCTTCACTGTGACCACATTTCGGGAGAAGGTCAGGGCCTTGCGAAAAGTGATCGGCCCCCAGAACTCCCGGTCAAAATTCTGGGGTTCCCAAGGTTCTTTTCCGGGGACATCGATGTAGGAAAAAGGCTCGTCAACAATCACCGTGGCCGGGGTAAACCCTTTGTCCAAAGCAGCGGCGTAAACGATGGGTTTGAAGGCGGATCCCGCCTGTCTCCGGGCCTGGGTCGCCCGGTTGAACTGGCTGGCCGCGAAATCCCGTCCGCCAACCATAGCCAGGATATAACCAGTTTGCGGGTCGAGGGCAATGAGCGCCCCTTGCACTTGACCCTTTCCTTTCCCTTTCCCTTCCCGGGCTTCAAACTCTTCCAGGCCTTTCAAAACAGCCTTTTGGGCAACCTGCTGCATTCGGAAATTAAGGGTTGTATAGATCTTCAGCCCCCCTTTGTATAATATCTCTTTCCCGTACTTCTCTTCAATGTACATCCGCACTTGTTCTACGGCATAAGGGGCTTCATGGTAGCCTTTGGGTCCTTTGGGCCTAAGCCTGATTTCTTCGGCTTGCGCCCTTATGGCCTGTACAGGGGAGATCAGTCTCCGCTCGACCATGCGGTGGAGCACGTAAAGCTGGCGCTCGCGAGCTTTCTTGGGATGGCGCAATGGTGAAAGGTTATTCGGTGCCGGGGGAAGGCCAGCGAGTATGGCACATTCAGCCAGGGTTAAGTCCTGCACGGATTTGCCAAAATAGGTTTTAGCTGCGGCCGCAACGCCGAAAGCCCCTTCTCCCAAATAGATTTGATTTAAATAAAGATAAAGGATCTCATTTTTGGTCAGATAGCTTTCGATGCGCTGGGCTAAAATGGCCTCTTTTAGCTTGCGAGTGATGCTCCGTTCCGGGGTAAGGAAAAAGGATTTGGCAATCTGCTGAGTGATCGTACTTCCCCCCTGGACCACCTCCAAGGCCTCGATATTCCGAAAGGCCGCGCCCAATATTCTCCAGTAATCAATGCCCTGATGTTCGAAAAAGCGTGCATCTTCAGCGGCCACAAAGGCTTTGATCAATAATTTGGGCATTTGGGAAAGGGGGACAATCAGCCGCCTTTCAATAAAGAACTCTCCTATCAAGACTTCATCGTCGGAATAGACCTCGGAGATAATATAGGGTTGGTAATCTTTCAAGGTAGTCAAGCGGGGTAGGTCGAAGATTAGGGTAAAATATAAGGCAATAGCTGCACCAACCACTAAAAAGACCACCAGCAAGAAGACGAGAAGCAGGATCCTCCATCCTCTACCTTTTTTCTTCTTCCTATTACTTTTTGAGCCAGATCCAATCATGTTGTTAGTAAAAAAATTAAGGCAATGGTTTAAATACTCCAATCCCATTAGGGACTGGCCATCCTCCAGGAAGGTCGATTTTTAGGGACTTGTATTCTGCATACATCTGGGCAGAAGGGCCGCCGTCGAGGGTCAAAGCATCCCGGCATTCCAACCCGCCTTCGGATTCCGGAAGGTGGAAAATTCGGGCTAAATCTTGGGCATAAACATCCGTATCTTCTGAATTTAAAAGGATAATTTGGTTTTTAAAGGTAATGCCCACGGCAGAACGCTTAGCCAATTGTTTTTTCAAGCGTAATTCCCTTCCATTCACCACCAGCCTGGGACCGACCTGGAGCGCCTGGGAGATGGTTCCTTCATTTTGGAATTCTTTGGTGTGGATAATCCGGGGACGGTTGTCCTGGATCAGAAAAATTCCCCAATCGGTTTGTCGTAAAGGGTTGGTTTCTCGGCCGTCTATGATGAGCAAGCCAAGTGGCCGGTAATCCGGTAAAAAAAATCCGCCGTTTATTGCAGCCAGAGCCTGGCTTTTTTTGGCTAATTCCTTAATCGCCATCCGGGCCACGCCAAAAACCCGACTATCAATCACCCGCACCGGGAACTTTTCCAGGTTAACCCTCAAAAGCCGCAGTTTGATGAAGGTTTGGTAAGGGGGGCCATCGAGTTGCATGGCCCTGACCTCAAAGCCTTCATCGATTTTTTGCCAATACGGGGGGGTTGAAGAGCTTTCTGACTGCCCCATCAGCATTGGGGATGCTGCCAAGGTTAAAAAAAAGAAAATTAATTTTTTGCGGACCAAGCGGTTTCTTTCTTTTCGATTTTATTATAAAATATAAATTATTTTTACCCTGGTGTCCACAGGGAAATTACCTGAAAGGATTATATGAGAAGAGATTTCTTCCACAAAGATTATTATGAAATTTTAGGGGTGGCCCGAGAAGCTTCCCCCGAGGAAATCAAGAAGGCCTACCGACAACTGGCCTTACAATTCCATCCCGACCGTAATCCCGGGAATACAAAGGCAGAGGAACACTTCAAGGAAATCAGTGAAGCCTATGGAGTTCTTGTCGATCCGGAAAAACGACAAAGGTACGACTCCATCCGTCAAACCGGGTTCAGCCCCGGAAGCAGTCCAGGCTTCAGCTATACTCAGGAGGAAATTTTTCGGGACATTTTCAGTAATCCCATGGCCAGCGATGTTTTCGCGGAACTTGGTCGCGAGTTTGCCCGCATGGGAGTCCAGTTTGACGAGCGTTTCTTTGACCGCCTTTTTTTCGGCGGGAGGGGAATTTTTTTCGGCGGGATCTTTTTCGGAGGACCGGGAGGGTCCCCCTTTGAACCGATTCACCCACATCAACAGGCTCCCAAGAATACGGCCGAAGCTTTTATTCCCCTCCTGGAAAAGTTCATCATCCCTAAGGGGATGAATGTGACCCTCAAAGGTAGATTTTTTTCTTGGTTAGGGAGAAAAATATTGAGTTTTGGGCTTAAAAAAATCCTCCGCGGGACCTCGGGGTTTAATCCAATGGAATCTCTTGATGTCACTTTCACCTTCCCCCTCAACCGAGATGAGGTGCAGACGGCAACGGCCAAAGAGGTGTCCTTTTTTCGGAATGGGAAGACCGAAAGGCTGCTGGTGAAAATACCCGCAGGCATTGAGGATGGAACTATGCTTCGCCTGCGGGGCAAGGGAAAAAGTAGCTCAGCAAAGGCTGGCGACCTTTATCTGAAGGTGCAACTGCAATGAAATCCACAGAAAAACCCTTGGGAATGCTGTATATCGTTTCCACACCCATTGGGAACCTGGAAGACATCACCCTGCGGGCCCTGCGTGTGCTCAGAGAAGTTGACTTGATCGCGGCCGAGGACACCCGGCGGACTCGACAGCTCCTCTCCCACTATGGAATTCACAAGCCGCTGGTCAGCTACCGTGAACACAACCGCAGGAAGCGCGCGGAATCCCTCCTGGCTGAAATTCGGGAAGGAAGGAATGTAGCTCTGGTCACGGATGCTGGCACACCGGGGATATCGGATCCGGGGGATTATCTGGTGAGGAGGATAATCCAGGAGTCGACACCTATTATTCCCGTTCCCGGCCCATCGGCTCTCATCGCCGCCCTCAGTGTTTCTGGATTGCCTACCGAAAGATTTCTCTTCTATGGTTTTCTGCCTTCCAAGGCGACTGCCCGAAAGAAATTATTACTTTCCCTGAAGGACCGCGCGGAAACGCTCATTTTCTACGAATCTCCGAAACGCCTGAATGCTTTCTTAGAAGAGGCGGTGCAGATTCTGGGAGAAAGGCAGGTGGTTGTAGCCCGGGAGATGACGAAGATTTACGAGGAAATATACCGGGGAACGGCTGCGGAACTTTTAAGGGAGATGGGAGAAGAAGACGTCAAGGGAGAAGTGACCATTGTTATGGAGGGGTGCACCCGCCCCGCCAAGATCGAATCTTCTTCCATCGCCGAAATGCTGGAGATCTACTTCCACGAGATGGGTCTTTCTATGAAAGAAGCGATCGAGCGCGTGTCAACAGAGATGGAAGTTTCCAAGCGGGACGTATACCAGGAGAGTTTGAAAATAAAAGGAAAGATCCCAGGGAGAAAAGCATTATGAAAATCCCGCTCCCTGCTATGGTTTTTCCCTTGGCCGCCGCTTTTTTTGCCGGGGCCTTTTCCGCTGCAGCTTTCTTTACGGCCATTTTCCTTTCCTCCTTTCTCTTTTCTTGCTTACTGAGCCACTGGGGCTTATTCCCTTATTTCCACCGGACCCAATGGTTCGAACTCCTGCCGGAATTTTCCGGCGCGACCCACGATGACCACCAACATTTTTTCTATATGGAGATGTTCCCGGGCTGAACGGGCCATGGCCTCAAGAGTGATTGCCGAAACTCGCTCCGGATAAGCGGAAAGATACTCCAATCCCAGTCCGTTTACCTCAGCCTGGATGATCTTCTGGGCGATCTGGGAGAGAGTCTCAAATCTCATGGGGTAGCTACCGGTGAGAAAATTGATGGCTTCCGTCCTTTCTTGATCCGTGGCTCCCTGGGCGACAAATGATCGTTCCACCGCCAAAATTTCTTGGACGCAGGGAAAAGTTGTTTCCGTGGGAGTAAAGGTGGAGACGATGAAAGGCCCTGGTTTTTTGCGGCCTTCCAGAGAAGCGCGGATGCCGTAAGTATAACCCCGTTCGGACCGGATCTTCTGCATCAGGCGGGAGGAAAAACCACCCGCTCCTAAGACATAGTTCATGACTTCAAAGGCAAGATAATCTGGATGGGCGTGAGGAATTCCAATATGTCCCAGGCGGATCTGGCTCTGGGTAAGATCCGGGCGGTCGATTATTATCGTCTTGATGCTGGATAAAGAAACAGGGGAGAATTCCCCAGCCTTGGCTTCATGGCCGCGAGTTATCGAGGGGAAATGGGTTTCTATCCATCGGCAGCAGGCTTCAACCTTAAAATCCCCGACCACTACCAGGAAACAGCCTTCCGGAGAAAAACGGCTGCGGTAAAATTCTTCAACTTCCTCGCCGGAAAGACTGGGCAGGGTATCCAGATTACCATAAACCGGATGGCCGTAAGGAGTGCCTTGAAAGAGAATCTCCTGGAATCGCTCGTCAGCGATGACCTGGGATTCATCCTTCTGCTGCACGAGTGCGGCGATCCGGCGTTGCTTCAATTGCTCGAATTCGGGGAGCAAGAAAGCGGGTTGGGTGTGGATCTCCAGGAGTAGCTCCATGAGTTTTTCCCAATCTTCACCCAGCCCGGAGATATAGAGGGAAGTGGAATCCCATCCTGAATGCGCGGAGAGGGTAGCCCCCAGTCCATCTACATCTGCAGCCAATTGGGCGGCCGAGCGTTTTTGCGTACCCAAGGTGAGCATCTCGGCCATGAGATCAGAAAGGCCTGCCTTTCCGGGAGGATCCGCTTCGGCCCCATAAGGATAAATGAGGTGGATGCTGACCAAGGGAAGCCCGGGTTTGAGTACGGCGTGAACCTTTAAGCCATTGGGCAGTAAGGAAGAGACAACTTTCGGAAGTGTAAAAGTTTTGAAATGGCTCCCGGTCTTCATTCCAATTCCCCCAGGTCTTCATGTTCGCGTTGGTCCACGGGTTGGAGCAGAACGACGGTACGGTTTTCGGGGCGAAGGTATTTTTGTGCCACCCGCAGGACATCCTCTGCGGTTACGGATTCATAACCGGGAAGGATTGTATAGAGAAGATGAAAATCCCCCGCGCGCACTTGGTAGAGTCCGGCCAGCAGTCCTTGGAAGAAAAAAGTTTGCAGGTTGCGGAGAAAATAGGAACGCACCTGTTTCTTTACCTTGGACAACTCTTCCCGGGAAAGAGGCTTCTGGCGAAGATCCTCCACCTCTTCCCAGATTTCCTGCTCCAGGGTTGCTAAGGAAACCAACGGGGAGGCAATGGCGTAAATTTGCAAAAGGCCAGGATCCATGGAGAAGAAGGGAGGAAACCCCATATCGGCTTGAGCTTCCACGGCCTTTCCGGGTTTCTCCAGCTTTTCAAAAAAACGGGAAGAGCGGCCAGTGGATAGAGCGGCACAGAGAATTTGCAGGGGGAAAAGATCGGGATGGGAAATCGCCGGGATATGGAAGGCCGCAAAAAAGGCAGCCACCTGGGAAAATTTCTTAAAGATCGCGCGTTTTTCCCCCCGCTGGGCTTTCTCCGGAGTTATGACCTGGCGGGGATGGGGCGGAGAGGGTAAAGGCCCGTAAAACCTATCAACCGTTTTCAAAGCTTCGTCGGCTGAGACATCTCCTACAATAACAACGACGGCATTGTTGGGGGCATAATAAGTCCGGTAGTATTCCAGGCAATCTTCCAAGGTCAGGTTTTTCAGATCATGATCCCAGCCAATGACCGGCCAACGGTACGGATGTTTTTCGTAAGCCAGGGCATAAAGCTGTTCGATGAGCAATCCAAAAGGGGTATTCACCGAGCGAAGCTTGCGCTCGCTGCGGACCACTTCCCGCTCGGGCTCGAGACTTTCCGGTGTGATCTGTAAATTCTGTAATCGGTCCACCTCCAAACGTACCGCTAACTCCAGCCGGTCGGCCGGAAGTTTTTCGTAGTAGGAGGTATTATCTGTCGTGGTGAAGGCATTGGAGGTCCCGCCATTGGCCTGGATCATCCGGGAGAACTCTTCCGGGCCCAATTCTTTGGTTCCTTTGAACATC
>JAURYC010000157.1 GCA_030654105.1 Deltaproteobacteria bacterium | reverse complement strand
CCAGCCCTCTCAAGGAGCCGGAAAAGGTCGATATGATCGTCTTCCGGGAAAACGTGGAAGACCTCTATGCCGGTATCGAGTGGCCGTCAGGGACCCCCGAGGCGGTCAAGGTGATCGAGTTCCTGGTCAAAGAGATGGGCCAGAAAATCCGACCCGACTCGGCCATCGGCATCAAGCCCATGAGCCCCTTCAACTCTAAGCGCCTCGTCCGGAAGGCCATTCGCTGGGCTCTTGATTATCACTGCCCGAGCGTGACCCTGGTCCACAAGGGGAACATCTTGAAATTCACGGAAGGCGCATTTCGGGACTGGGGGTATGAGCTCGCCGGGGACGAATTTGCTGGCCAAACCATTGCCGAAGCGGATCTTCCGCCGGACGGCAATGCCGGAGGCAAGGTGGTGATCAAAGATCGCATCACCGATGCTATGTTTCAGCAAATCCTGCTGCGGCCCGATGAGTACAGCGTTCTCGCCATGCCGAATCTCAATGGGGACTATATGTCCGATGCCCTGGCCGCTGAAATTGGCGGACTGGGAATGGCTCCGGGGGCCAACGTCGGCGATGGTTTGGCGGTCTTCGAAGCGACCCACGGTTCTGCTCCGAAATATGCCGGCCAGGACGTGATCAATCCCGGATCGGTGATCCTTTCCGGCGTCTTGATGTTTGACTACCTGGGCTGGAGGGAGGCCTCCGAGTTGATTCGGACCGGTATCCAGAAGGCCATTCGGGCCAAGATCGTGACTTATGATTTGGCGCGCCAGCTCAAAGGAGCAACCCAGGTCAAATGCAGCGAATTCGGCCGGGCCATCATCGAAAACATGAAATAAGCGCAGGAGATCATTTCTTCCTAAAAATTATCCTTAAATACTTACATCCTTTTTAGGTTTTCCAAGATAAAGAGAAGAGATGGCCCCTGATAAGGAAACACTGCTGGCCAAAAGAAAGGGCATGGCAAAGGACTGGGTTGCATCGGCAAGGTAGCCTCCCAAGGCTGGCCCCAAAGCTTGGCCGATGCCGAAGAAAAGGGTGATAAAGCCCAAGCCGGCTGGGGCGAGTCTTGGTCCTACATAATCTCCAGCTGCAGCGGCCATAATCGTGGGTATACTCCAGGCGGTGAGACCAAAGATCACTGCCGAAAAATAGAAACCTATCGATGATTTTATCAAGGCCAGGACAGCATAGGCTACCGCCAGGGTAAGATAAGCAAGGGCCAAGCCATATTTTCGGCCAAGGAGGTCGGAAAATCCGCCCCAGATTAACCCGCAGAAAATGCTCAATCCTCCCACTAAAGCCCAGAGCGCCCCAGCCTGGTCCTGGCTCAATCCCATTTCTTTAATCAGGAAGGCGGCAAAGAAAGTCATGTAAATGATGTAAGAGAATCCATACATAAAATAAACGAGCCCAAGATACCAAACCTCCTTGACCCGATAGACCAACCCCCACTGCAAAGCCTTCGCTTTCCTTTCTTCGGCCTTCGGCTTTAAGGGGGCATCGCCTTCCTTGGCCCCTATGGGAGAGAGAGCTTTTTCATCAGGCTGACTTCGGATAAAGGTATAAACAACGCCGGCGATAACAAGCACTCCCCCTCCCAAATAGTACCAGGAAAACCTCCACCCCTCGGATCCATAGAAATTCAGAATATAGGGTACAATTAAACCAGCAGCCAGCGTGCCCACTCCGATGCCGGCAGACACGATTCCTGTGGCCAATCCCCTTCGCTTCTTGGCAAACCAAGCCGAACCCAGGGCCATGGCAGGTACATAAGCAGCCCCATTGCCGAAACCTGTCAGGAGCCGCATCACAAAGGCAAAACCAAAACTTTGGGCCAGGCCGGTAATGATCATCGTTATCCCCATAAGAATGAGGGCCAGAGTGATAACGATCCTGGTACCGAATTTAGCAGCCAGAAATCCTCCGATGATGGCCAAGGTGAGATATCCAATGAAATTGCCTGTCCCCAAAAGCCCGAGTTGGGCGTAGGTGAAATGGAGGCCGTCCTTCATGGAAGGAAGGATTAAGGTATAAGCCATCCGTCCGAACCCGTGGGCTCCGATGGCCGTCAGCATACCCATGGCCATAACGATCCAACCATAATGAATCAAAGGGCCTCTGCCAACATTTTTTTTCATAATGACGATTTCCTACTCCTCTGGATCAATCCTTAAATTGATCCGCTGTCTCCGTTGAAGACCTTCCCCTTGGGCCGGCCTCTTAAGGCCGAATAGTTTTTCGGCATTTTCCCCAAGGATGCTTTCTTTTTCTTCCGCGGTAAGGTCTAGTTTTATAATTTGCTCAAAAGCGCGCAGGGGATCAAACCATGGCCAGTCAGAACCGAAAAGGACGCGGTGAACGCCTAACTTGCGAAGCAATGCGGCAGCCTCTGCCTGGGAAGAAAATTTACTTTCTCCTTCAATCCCAGAGATGATAGCGGAGGTATCAAAAAAAACATGGTCGTATTGGGAGGCGATCTCAACCAATTCTTCCAAGAATCCGTTGGCCAGGTGAGCCAGGATTATGTTTAAGCGGGGAAAACTTTTAAGAACCGGTTCAAAATTCTTCGGTCTTCCATAATCTGATTCGGAATAGCCTGCCACATCACCCGTACCGGAATGGAATAGAACCGGTAAACCCATCTCCTCGGCCTTGGAGTAAGCCGGCCATAACCTTTGGTCATAAGGGAAAAATCGATTCACAACCGGATGGAGTTTCAAGCCTCTTGCCCCATGGTTTTGCGCTTTATCCTCAATCTCGGCTTGCATGTCGGGGGGCGACTGTAATACATCGACGCCTATGAGGGGGAGCAAGGCGGGATTTTCTTTGGCCATGGTACACGTCCAGAGATTTCTTCGTTTCATTCGGTCAACGATTTTCTCATTAATATCTTTCTCCGCTTTTTCTCTTTCATCGTGGGTAGCGCTCGCAGGAAGATTTTTTAAAGCTGCCCTCGTCATGTCGTAAGTGGGCGTCATGTTGGCCATTACCGCGTAGGAGATCTTCCCTCTGGCCATGACCGTAAGTAGTTCCTCCCCTGTCCCCGAACAACCCGATCGCCCGGTACCCTGCAGGGCCTGTTGCCCAATGGCGGCAGTGGGATAAGTATGAACATGAGCATCAATGATGAAGTAAATGCCCATTAACTCTTTCTCTTTTGCAGATTGCATAATCTTTACCCTATTGTTGCCTAAAGATCCGGTCGAATTACCCTAATGTCTTTATAAGGAAGCGGTTTACCCCGTTAGAAAGCTCCACCATATATGGCGGGGATGACATTACAAAAATGGTAATTCCTTATATAGAAAGAGCGGAGTCAAAGCCCCGTCCTTTCAAACGGGGTTTATTCCCTTTTGATGATACCTTTTATTGACTTTCGCATAAATAATGGAACAGACATTGGCATCGCGGTAAACCCCCTCACCTTTATCCTCTCCCCCGTAGTCGGGGGAGAGGGGAGGGTGAGGGGGGCGAAATACGTTACTCAATGTTCCATTACTTTTGCGAAGCTTAATAAAAGTCATTCTTAAATCACTTTAGGGTTTATTCCCCGCCGCTTGCGGCGGGGTAGTTTATTAAAAAGAAAATAATTATCCGTTGTTATCTGCGCAAATCTGCGTCCTATTAAATTTAAGGAAGAATTGAAACATCCGGGGTAAAAAGAAATCCCCTCCGCTATCCCCAATATCATTTTCGGAAAAAATTTACAACTAAGCAATTCAATTGTTTCGTAGCAAGACCTGATCCGCCAGCAAACTCCTCAAGTTCTGGAGTCTCTCCGTCAATTAGCCGTCATTGAAAGCACAGAATCCTCGAACAGAATTGAGGGGGTAACCGTTTCGCCTGAGCGTTTCCAAGAATTGATGCTTCATCCAACGAACCCCAGAGACCGATCTGGGAAAGGAGACCCCTATGCAGGGGAACGGGCCGCAATGCTCTTTGGGAGAAACGTGGTAATAACCAACTAAAACGTGGTAATATGCGATAGGATCATGGAGCGGTTAATAGGATCGCGAAAGAATGTTCTGATCCAATTCTCCTGGTATGGTTCAAAATTAGGACCTTAGCCAAAAGGCGCGGTCCCGGAGCCCTTTGGCAGAGAAAGGGTAATACCCCCAAAGGGGAAAAGACGAGCCGGTCACAATTTGTGATCACCTGACCAATCTTCAAAACTCACTCATCTTGCTTTGCCTTCACAGAAAATGAAGCCATCGGGTCAAAAGTTCTCTAAAGTTTTGGGGTTCAATTTAATTCTCAAGAGGTTGCGCGTCTGAGGTGCCAAAAGGGAACCTCAAAAACCGGACAGGGCGGGTCACGCTACCTACCCTCAGATTGCTTTCATCTGGAGGAACGACAAAGCCTCCGAGATTTACGCCTTACGACTTATGAATGGCAAATTATAACTAATACAATGGAGTTTTGAATATGCCAAAGAAATGGCTTCCGTCATGGCCGGAGAATTTGCCGCGAACCCTCGTTTTCCCTGAGAAGACTCTGCCTGAATTCCTGAGCGATCATGCGCGCCAAACGCCGGAAAAAGTTGCCTTCAACTTTTATGGAAGGGAGATTCCCTTTCGGGAGTTTGATCAACGAACGAACCAACTGGCCAGGGCTTTGATTGACTTTGGCTTGAAGAAAGGGGATCGGGTAAGCCTTTTCTTGGAAAATTCTCCTCAATTCGTCATCGGATATTTTGCCATCCTCAAAGCCGGCGGGGTGGTGGTGGCCGCCAACCCGATGTTTAAAGAAGATGAGTTGAAGTACGAACTCATGGATGCGGGCGCACGGATCATCATTGCTCAGGATTTCTTGTATCCCAAGGTGAGGAAGGTAAGAGAAGAGGGCGGACTATCCCACGTCATCCTGACGAGTTACCGCGATTACCTCCCAGCCAGCCTCTCCCTCCCCCTGCATCCATCCATGCAGGCGCCCAAGGAGCGCTTTCCGGAGACCCTGGACCTATTGGAGGTGATGGATAGCTACCGGCCTGAACAGCTGAGCATCCCCATCAACCTGCGGGAGGATTTGGCTTTATTACAATATACTTCCGGCACCACCGGCCTTCCCAAAGGAGCGATGATTACGCACTTCAGCCTAATGACCAATACGGTAGGTTCTGCCGTTTGGAATGGTGTCCTGGAGGAAGACATTCTTCTTTCTATTTTGCCTTTCTTCCATGTCACCGGGATGATCCACAGCATGTGTAGGCCCGTCTATACGGGCACGACGAATATCATGCTGGCTCGATTTGATCCGGAAGCCATTCTGCAGGCGATCCATAAGTATCGGTGCACGCTTTGGTCTAGCATTACCACGATGAATGTGGCGATTGTGAACCATCCGGATGTCGAAAAGTATGACCTGCGGTCTCTCCGGGTGTGTGGCTCCGGCGGAGCTCCCGTGCCCAAAGAAATTCTGGAGAAGTGGCGGAAGATCATTGGGACCGAGCTAGCCGAAGGATACGGCCTGAGCGAGACGATCTCTCAGACGCACATGAATCCTTACCTGCGGCCGAGGTACGGGTCCATCGGCCTTCCCCAGTTCGGCATCGATTGCCGGATTGTGGATGTGGAGACTGGGGTCGATCTTCCCCTGGATCAGGAGGGGGAGCTGCTCATCAAAGGGCCGACGGTTATGAAAGGGTACTGGAACCGGCCGGAAGCGACGGCGGAAGCCTTGAAAGATGGATGGCTGTACACCGGGGACATCGCCCGAATGGATGAGGACGGGTACTTTTACATCGTCGGCCGTAAAAAAGAGCTGATCAAGGCTTCCGGTTACAGTGTTTTTCCGGCAGAGGTGGAAAATTTTCTTTACGGCCATCCCGCGATAAAAGAGGTTGCAGTCATTGGGGTCCCCGATCCCTATAGGGGGGAGAACATCAAGGCCGTCATCGTCTTAAAGACCGAGTATGAAAACAAGGTCAGAGAGGAGGAAATCGTCGCCTGGTGCAAGAGCAAGATGGCCGCCTATAAATATCCCCGGATCGTCGAGTTCGTCAAGGAATTGCCCAAGACCGCTTCGGGCAAAGTGCTGAAAAGGGTTCTGCGGGAGAAAGAGGTGAAATGAATGGCTGCGCCTGACGACTTACGACTCACGGATTATGATTTAAAACCCGTAACCCGGAACCCGAAACTCGCCATTTTGGACTTTGGACTCGGGACTCCGAACTAGCGGATACCTTGGGAAATGTGATAATTCAATGCCTGACCCCGGGCACTCGGGCCTCAAAAAGATTAGGGGGGTTATAGGGTCTTGGGATGAAGATTGGACCGACCCCTCCCAGCTGTCCAAAAAAGAATACAGGCCAATACAAGAGCAGGAATACATATAAAAAATGGAATCCGATAACTACCGGTCAAATCGTAAAGAAGCCCTCCCAGCCAGGGCCCTAATGCTCCTCCCATCCCATTCCCGATGTTAATAAAGCCATAGATGCTCCCAAAATGCTTTCCCGAAAACATATCGGCCATCATGGCGGACACGATGGGGCCGCGCGCTCCAAATCCCAATCCGAAGAGGATGGCGTAAAGGTAGAGCCAGAATACGGATTTTAGTTCGGGCAAGAAAATGAGAATGAGAATTCCCGCGATGGAACTGATAAAGCTCCAGGTGACGGCTTTCTCCCTGCCGATGCGGTCGGAGAGAACTCCGAAAAGGGGCCTTCCGACCGTGCTTAATAAACCCATGGTTCCGAAGACCAAAGCAGCCAGTATCTTGCTGTAACCCTGGTCGATTATGTAGGCCACCTGGTGGATGGCTACAGGAAAAATGCCTAAAGGAATGAGAAAAAAAGAAATAAAGAGCGCCCAGAAAGGCAGGGTTTTCATGGAGCGCCTTAAGGTCCAATCCCCCTTCTCCCTTGAGTCCTCTGCCTTGGCCAGCGGGCGTTGTTGATCTGGGCCTTCATTTTCCATTTTTCGATTCGGCCTATCCTGCAAAAAAAAGCTTAATGGCAGCAGGAGCACCAGGACCGCCAGGCCAAAAACCAAATAGGCCGTTCGCCATCCCAGGCTGGATATAAGGTATTGGGCCGAAGGCCCAACAGCAAGAATTCCGATTCCCATCCCGGAGAAAGCGATACCCACCATGCTCCCACGATTTTTGACAAACCAGTTGGAGAGCAGTACCGAATTGGGCACCCACCCGAGACCGCAAATACCTAGGCCAGACAAGATTCCAAAAAGAAAGTAGAGATGCCAGACCTCCCGGATCAGCGCACTGGCCATCGTCGCCAAAGAAAGGATGATGGCACCGACCATCATTATTTTTCTGGGTCCAAATCGATCGACCAGCCTTCCTCCCGGCCAGGAACTGATTCCTAATATGAGGGACGATAACGAGAAAGCCCCCGCTATACTGGCCCTGCTCCATTTGAACTCCTCCAGGATGGCTACGAAGAATACGGAAAAAGAGAAGTTTAGGCCGTAGGCAAGGGCGATCGTTACGAAGGAAATGGCCACGACGCCCCAGTGGGATGCAGGTTTGAAGGAAAATTTAGGCATAACCCTTTGTTAAGATCTCAGGGGATGATGAGGAAGAAATTCCATCCAATTCAAATCCCCAGGTACGACCTCCTTACCTCGGGTTTTTCCAGCAGATTCTCAACTCTTCCGGAAAGGGGGGAAACCCCATTATGTACTTCCCGCAGAAGTCATGCATTCCAATTCAATAGATGAAAGTCATATCGAAACATTTTCTAGGGTCAGGACATAGAAGAGATATAGCAGCTTCATATAATTTTTAAAACGAGAGAAATAGGCAAGGCAATATTTATCCGTCTATTACAAAAGAAATAGTCCTATGTACTTTTTAAAAAATATACATATGTTTATTTAAGTGGAAATAATAAAATTCAGGTAAAAATGCAGTATATAAATAATCCAATAATAACAAATAGATATAAATTTTATTTTTTTTGAAAATATCGTTGATAATATCTTAATAATAAATTATTCTTTTAGTAAACGTTTATTTACATAATAAAGGAGGTTTTAATTGCATGGCCGACGTGAAAAAAGAGAGTACCGAAAAGGGCGAAGAAAAGAAAAAAGGGTTTGGTGCAAAGTTTATGACTTTTTTAATGATGGGGGGGTTTATCGTAATCCTCATCGTGGTTCTCGCCATAGTTGTGCTCGTGGAATATTTGTTTAAGTAGTGACCCCCCCCTGACGGCCATTACATCATTTGTCAATTAA
>JAURYC010000156.1 GCA_030654105.1 Deltaproteobacteria bacterium | reverse complement strand
TTATTGCCGTTATTTTTCTCTCAAGTTTTCGTAATAATTGGTAATCAATATTAAATTTAATAGGACGCAGATTTTCGCAGATAAACGCAGATATATATTTTCTGTGAATTTTTTTATTTTTAATATCCAGAAAATCTGTGTTTACCCTGTTAGATAGTAAACATCTAACAGGGTGAATCCGTGTCCAACAAGGAAATTCCTATACAATTGAATTAATTATGACGCGGATTTTCGCAGATCCTCGCAGACAAAACAATCAGGGACAATTCCTGTATTCTCAATCTTTATCTTGCCAATCTGCGTTTATCTGGGTCCAGAATAAAAAATTATAATGCCTGTTGGGCTTTGTCAATCTTTTTCCCTTCCTTTGACGACGATATAAAAAATCAGGAAAACCGCGGCCAGGCAGATTCCCAGAGCCAAGAAGATCTTGATCGCTGGACTGCCTTCATCATCGGAACGCTGGAAGCACCCTGACGCAAACAAGAGCAAGATTGAAAAAATCCGACTCCAATTCTTAAAGATTTTTCTGGCGATGTTTCCAAGTTGATTCAATCCACTCATTGAATAAATCTAATTGAGTTTATGGTCGATTTTTAATATATTTAAACCCAGCTGCCAAGAATAGTTTACCCTACTATAAAAAAATATTCACCATAGATATCAAAAAATGAGTGAGCTTCAAAAAATTCCCAGTGTAAAAATTTTTATTAAGTTTCTTTTCCCCCTTTTTTTAATCCTGACTTTTGAGAGTGAAAGCGCCTTCCCGAACGAACAAACTTTCATCTTTCTAACTCTCAAGGAGAAAAAAATAAGAGTTGAAGTGGCCCGAACGGAAAGGGAGAAAGCCAAAGGGTTGATGTTCCGGGAAAGCCTTGGAAAAGACGAAGGCATGCTCTTTATTTATGATCGGGAAGAAATGCTTTCTTTCTGGATGAAAAATACCCGCATCCCTCTTTCCATTGCTTTCATCGATCAACAAGGAAGGATCGTGGACATCCAGGATATGGAACCTTTCAGTCTGCGGACGCGCGTTTCCGCCCGGCCGGCCCAGTACGCCCTGGAAGTAAATCAGGGTTGGTTTAAAAAGAACGGAATCGATGTGGGAGATTCTGTTCACCTCCCTTTCACCGTCCCGAAATGATTTCCTTATTTTTTTTCTTGGCCTAGGTTTGGATTCTGCGGGCAGGCAATGGGCCTGCCGGCATGCATCTCCTGCGCGCAAAAGTTGCAGTAGGTGCAGGTAACAACTTCGTCTTCTCTCCCCTCCTGCATCTTCTCTGGCCAGTACGGATCAGCCAATAACTGTCGGCCGAGGGCAACAAGGTCAGCCTTCCCTTCCTGTAAAATCTTTTCGGCCCCGGCCCGGGTTTGCACTTTCCCCACCGCAATTACCGGAATGGTAACCTTCGCCTTGATTTTAGCGGCAAGTTCGGCGTGGGTCCCTTCGGGAGCCGAAGCCGGCGGAATGGAAAGCTCATCGGTCCGCCCCATGCCGGCGGAAACATCGATCACGTCCAGCCAGTGGTTCTCCAAGGCTTGGGCAAAGCGCGCACTCTCTTCGACAGAGATCCCTCCTGGGACACCATCTACCGCGCTATGCCGATAAAGTAGAAGGAACCTCTCTCCCACCGCCTCGCGCATGGCCACAACCAGCTCCATTCCCAAGAGCATGCGCTTCTCGGCATTCCCACCGTATTCATCGGATCTTTGGTTGGTTAAGGGCGAAAAGAACTGGTGGATGAAATACCCGTGCGCTCCGTGAACCTCAACCCCATCAAACCCGGCTTCCTGGCAATGTCTGGCGGCTGTGACGAATTTCTCGACCACCGTACGGATTTCCTCCCGGGTGATCTGGCGATAGGACTCCCGGACAGAAGGGGCAACCGCCTGGCCGTTCAATTCATTTCCGTGCCAGAGTTGCAAGGCTACTTTGGCTCCCTGTTCATGAATCGCCATGACCAGGGGACTCAGGCTCTGGGCCCAATTGGTCCGTAAAAGTAGATCGACGGGTGTGCCATGCACGATAATCAGACCCACTCCGCCCCTGGCGCGCTCGGCAAAATATTGAATGGCCTGGTTGTTCCTCAACCCGAAATTCGTAACCACGGGCGCAAAGACGGTGCGGTTTCTGAGTTCAGTGTCTTTGATCCGCAGCGGGTCAAAAAGGCGAGACATTTAATACTCCTTGAGAAAAAGGGTTCTTATATCTTTCCCATCTCTTTGGCGATTTGCAGGTAGGTATCAAACGGTTTGGCCGGGGGGACATAGAGCTCTTTGGGCTTTTTCCGGAAAAGAGAGAGGGCTTTCGTCGGGCAGGTCGTTACGCAAAGCCCGCAGCCCACGCACCTCTTGAGGTCGATATTCGCCCGGTCATCTTCCATGAAGATCGCCTCCATCTGGCATCTCTCCAGACAGGTTTCACAGCCGGCGCAGAGATCTTCATCCACCCGGGCGAAGTAATTGGATTTCACCCGGCTGCTGGGCTGGGGGTCGAGTTTAACAGCCTTGAGCACTCCGCAGCAGCAAGCACAACAGCTGCACATCCCCCCCACCTTTTGGGCGTTCGCCGGACTGGGCACCAACCCCGCTTTCTCATTCTTCCCCAAAATTTCCAGAGCCTCTTCCACCGCAATTTTTCGGGCCATGCCATTTTCGATGTAGTATTCCCCCGTGGCCCCAAAAAGGAGGCAGGTTTCGAGGGGCTTTCGGCAAGGATGGTCGAGGAGGCTGCTTTTCTTCCGGCAGATGCAGTCCGCCAGAGCAATCGTCTTCTGCGATTCGACGATTTTGCGTAATTCATCGTACGGCTGGATTTCCATGGCGGCGTCCAGGCTCTGCTGGACGGGCACAACCCGGAGCTGGGGGGTTTGGGGACGAATCATTTCTGCGTACAATGCCTCCCGGGCATACTCATCGAAAATCTCGGCCATCTCCCGGTCGAGATTCTTCACCTGGTACTCGAAGATCCCCACAATAAACATCGCGGCCATGTAATGGTAGGCTCCATTGAGCTTGAGACGCAAGATGAGTCCTTTCCTGGACATGTGGTACAGAAAATCCGCCACTTTTCCCGGGTTACGGCCCAGACGCTGAGCGATTTCTTCCGCCTTCTCCGGAAGAGGCTTCAGCTGGCAGGCCATTTCCGCTTCTTCTTCCGTGAAAAGCTTTTGGAGCATTTTGAGCTCCACTCCGCTCTGGGTTTTGGGATAGCCCGTGGGAAGGGAATCTAAGTGTTCCCGGAGTCTCTGATAAATCTTCTCATCCATCCTTGCTCTCCTCTTCCGGTTCCGGCTTTTTTCCGTTTTCCTCATCTTCGATCTTGAGCTGATCCAGATCTCTGAATTTATTGAAGTCTCCCTCCTGGTCCCCATAACGCTTCTGAATTGCGCGCACCCCATCTAAATTCGCCAGGAATACTTCCAGGATCTTCGGGTCAAAATGAGACCCTCGCCCTTCCCGGAGGATGCGGAGAACCTCTTCTTCCTCCAGGGCCTCCTTGTAAACTCTTTTCGAGGATAAGGCATCGAAAACATCCGCCAGGATGGTAATCCGGCCTTCGATGGGAATCTCTTCTCCCTTCAGGTGGCGAGGATATCCCGTCCCATCAAATTTTTCATGATGGGTGAGGGCCACGATGCGTGATTGTCTTAAGATCGTCGCCTTCGACCCTTTGAGGATATTCCCCCCGATAATCGTGTGGTACTCCATGAAATGTCGCTCTTCCGGTGTCAGGCGGCCGGGTTTCTGCAAGATGCCGTCGGGAATTCCTAATTTCCCTACGTCGTGCATGAGGCTGGATCGGAGAATCATATTCACTTTTTCTTCACCCCAGCCAAGGCCTTCAGCGATCAGGGTCGAATACTGGCTCATGCGCTTGATATGATTCGCCGTCTCTTTATCCCGGTACTCGGCAGCAACACCCAGGCGGAAGATAGTGTCTAAATGGGCTTGTTTCAGATCTTCGGTCAGCTCCGTATTTTCAATGGCCACCACGGCCTGGGAAGCCAGAGAGGAAAGTAACCTTTCGTGCTTGGCCGGGAACGGCACCACCTTTCCATCGGTCGCATCGTCCATGGCATTGATCAATTGCAGGACTCCCGCTACATTACCTTCCCGGTTGAGCATGGGGACCACCATCATGGAGCGGGTAACATAGCCGGCCCGTTCATCCCAGGAAGGGTTGTAATGGTAAGAAGCCTTGCGAGGAATCTCCCTCACGTCCGGGATGTTGAGTACTTTCTTGGTCAAGGCAACATAACCGGCGATCGATTCCCTGGAAATGGGCAGGGAGAAGGATTGATACATTCGACGCATGCACGCCTCTCCGCACCTTTCAACCAAACTTTGGCACTGGCTCACCTTGAAAATCAATTGGCCATCCTTCGCCAGGTAGAGCGTTCCCGCATCGGCCTTGGTCAGGCGGCGAGTCTCCTGCAGAATAAGGTCCAGGAGTTTCTCCAGGTCATGGATGCTGGAAAGCGCGATCCCTACGTTTAAAAGTTTTTCAAAGTCTTCGGCGAGGGAAGAACGATCCACGGCTCCTTGGACTCCTTATCTCACCTGGAATTCTTTGAGCAGGCGGACGAACCATTGGAAAAAGCAAAGATATGGGTGATTATAGACCTCTATTCCGCTAAAGGCAAGTAAGATTGAAATATTTTGCCAATTCTTTCTAGTGCCAATTCTTTCTATTTGACACCCTCCGGCAATCATCCTATATTTACAAATAAATCCGGAGGCCGTCTTGAATAAACAAGGGGAAAAAAGAAAAAACTCTTTGCGGGTTTTGGTTATCAGCGCCCACCCGGATGACGTGGACTTCGGCTGTGCCGGGACGTTGGCCAGGTGGGCAAAGGAAGGAGCGGAAATCGTTTATACCATCTGCACCAGCGGCGAGAAAGGGTCAGATGATCCCTCCGTGACCAACCTGGAATTAGCGAGGACACGCGAGAAAGAACAACTCGCCGCCGCCAGGGTAATCGGGGCCAAGGAGGTCATTTTCCTACGGAAACCCGACGGCGAACTGCAATATTCCCTGGAATTCCGAGGCGAATTGGTACGGATCATCCGCCAATGTCGCCCGGACATCCTCTTAACCCACGATCCGGCCAACCGCGCCTTTGATAACCAATACCTCTTCCATGCCGACCACCGCGTGGCCGGAGAACTGGCTTTTGATGCCGCCTACCCCGCGGCCCTGAACCGCAATTTTTTCCCGGGGCACCTGATCGAAGGATTAAATCCTCATGCGGTATCCGAGTTGTATTTTTTCGCCGCTTCCCAGCCGAATACCTGGGTGGACATCGAGCCCACCCTGGATCTGAAAATCAAGGCCCTGCGCTGCCACACCAGCCAGATCAAAGAGCCGAAAATTATGGAGAAGTTCGTCCGCACTTGGTTCGGCGCGTGGGGACGGGAGAAAGGTCTGGCCTATGCCGAGCGTTTCCGATGCCTGCAGATCTTCCGTGATCCTGGTCAGCGCCTTCGACAACTGAAGAAGTCTATGCCCTGAAGATTGATGGACTCGTAAAAAGCAAAGTAGGGGCACGGTTACCGTGCCCCTACATCAGATGCGAGGCGCGCAGCGGTTTTTACTTTTATCATGCAGCACCCATGGAACATCGGAGCGGAGATGGGATGGGTGTGGGAAAAGAAAGGAAATCTATAACTCAGAGAGATAGAAAGACAGGCTCAGGAGGAGGCCAGTGGATAAATGGGACAAAATGGTTAGGGCCTGGGCCGGTCTCAGTCTGGGGGAATTTTCGTATTCCTTCAAGGCCACCATGACCCCTTTCAGGTTAATGGGAATGGTACAAAAAGTAATGAAAGAGAATATGGGGAGGATTCTCAGCAGGACGCCCAGAGCCACAGAGAAATAAACCGCAGAAACCAACACCACAAAAACTTTGGCCGCCTTCTTTTTACCCAAACGGACCACCCAGTGGTTCTTGCCGACTGCCAGGTCCGCCTCCCGGTCCGGAAACTGGTTGATGAAAAGAACATTGGTGATTAAAAAGCCAACCGGAATCCCAGCCATTATGGCAACTGAACTGATGGTCTGAGCCTGAACAAAGTAAGCGCCGATCACCACCAGAGGGCCAAAACAGAAGCCGGTTAAAAGTTCGCCCACGCCCCGGGAAGCCAATTTCACCCGGGGTTCCACATAGAAGTAAGCCGTACCCACACCGATCAAACCCAGGGGAATGATCGGCCACCCCCTCTTCCACGCCAGGAAAAGGCCGATGGCGATCCCCAGCAACAAAGCACCCACGCCAAATCGGTAAACCGCCTCTGCCTTCAACCGGCCATCGATGATAAATGGACTTCCCCCGTCAAAAGGTCGGTTGGCTTCACGATTCAGAAGGTCGTTCCCACTGCGGTAATCGAAATAATCATTCAGCGTGTTGGTGGCGGTATGCAACGCCAGCACGCCGGCTAAGGTGAGCATAAAATATAAAGAATTAAAAATACGGGTTTCATGCCAGGCCATTACCGCGCCTAAAATTACGGGAACCAACGAAGCTGTAAAAAACGGAGCCCGCAATTCGGCCAGCCAAATTTTCAAAGGAACTTTTTGTTCTTTCATTCTCCCCTTCTCCAAATTTATCCCCATTTTACCCCAATTTGCCCTTTCGTCAATGGCAATTTCCTTCTCGCCCACCCCCAGTTTTGAACCTGGAAGCCACTCTCTCCCTGGATCAATACCGACGTCGAGTTGAAGTAATTCCACCCCCTCCTTCACCCTGTGGAGTCGAAGAACTTACTCCACAGGGCAAGCCCTCCCCCCTCGATGGGGAGGGAGAGGGTGGGGGGGCTAAAGTGGAATGGGGGGAAAAATGACCGATTTGATCCAAACCGTGGGAGCCGGTCTTTTGATCGGCTGCGTCTATGGGCTCCTGGGCCTGGGCATTGTCATCATCTTCCGGGCCTCGGAGGCCTTTAATTTCGCCATCGGGGAGTTTCTGGTCGTCGGTTCGTTTCTTTTTTACGTTTTTTTCTTTGACTTGCGCATTCCTTTTGTCCTCGCCCTTCCTCTGGGCCTCCTGGCCGCGGGGGCCATGGGAGCCCTCATCGAGCGCCTTTCCATCAAACCCCTTTTGGGGCGCTCGGCCCTCTCCATGACCATCATCACCCTCGGCCTGAGCAGTGTTCTCCGGTCTTCCGTGCAGCTCATCTTTGGCGCCCATTCTTATTCTTTTTTCCTGGACTTACCCGATATAAGTCTTGAATCCGAAAATCTTCTGTTTCCCTCGGAACGGATTTGGGCAGGGTTGTTATCGATTGTCGCCTTCGGATTCATTCTTTTCTTTCTTTTCCGTACCCGCTGGGGAGTGGCCATCCGGGCCACCTCGGAAAGCCAAGTCAAGGCCATGGCCTTCGGCATCGATGCCCGGTTCATTCTTCTCATCGTATGGGCCCTGAGCTCTATGTCTATCGCTATGGCCGGCGTGATGATCTCCAACTTCGGTGCCCT
>JAURYC010000155.1 GCA_030654105.1 Deltaproteobacteria bacterium | reverse complement strand
TGAATTCGTCCGGGCCTTTTCCTTTGCGGATACTGAGAGCTGCACCTCGATGATTGAGTTGAAGGAAAACCGGGTTCCATCCTCCCAGTTCCAATGACTCCCCCTTGAATTTTTTCCATTTTTTTACACCTTTCTTTGATCCAAGGTTTGATCGGTGAATCCCATCGGAACACGGCCAGGGTTGTTTTTTGACATTTCCATGTAAGCGATTAGGAAACCACGATCGCCGGGATCGGCGCATTTTTCTATGATAGCCAATGCTTTTTTTATCGGTTCCAAACCCCGCAGGTCGGCTACCCCATGTTCGGTCACAAGTACGTCTACTTCATGTTCCGTGTGATCAACATGGGAAACGCGGGGGACAATATTCGAAATTCCTCCTTTTGCTCTGGAAGGCAGGGCAAAAATGGACACGGCACTATTCCGGGCATAATCATAAGACCCCGCGATTCCTCCGATGAGGATGGAACCCCGGATATGGCTCGAATTAACCTGCCCCAAGAGGTCTGCTTCCAGGCAGGTGTTGATGGCCAGGATTCCCAAACGGCTGATCAATTCGGCGGAGTTGGTAACGCTTACCGGCCGAAGGATAATGTGTTTCTTGTAGTGATCGATCTTCGAATTCAATTTAGCCAAAGCCGCCCGGCTGAAACGGAGGCTGTTGCAGGAGACCGCGGCCGCGTTACCTGCATCGATCAAATCCAGGAGGGGGTCGGTGGCCGCGGCCAAAAAGAATCGTAAAGAGCGAAACTCCGAACCGACGAGGGAAGAGAGAAAGATATTCATCGCCTCTCCGATCCCCACTTCTATAGGAGGAAGTTTATCTTGAAAATGCTTCCGCTTTTTTTCTTCCCTTAAGAAATCGCCTAAATTTCTGGCGATCCGCAGGTTCTTCTCGCTGGGTTTGGAAGGTGAAAGTTCCCGGTCTTCAATATGAGAAAAGACGATACCGGCGATTTTTCTTGACTCCAGAGGGATACAAGGCTTCCCGATTCTCTCCATCGGATTGGTCAAGGGGATCCAATGATTTTTAACGGGCGAGTATATGTCATGAAGTCCTTCCAAAGACAGCGGCCTCAGTAAATTAATTTCAACGATCACCTTGGCTGCCAGGGCGACCCAATCTGGCGCGTCATAAACACTGATCCCGGGAATGATTTCCCCTTGCTCATTGATCCCTGCCGCCTCGATCACGGCTACATCGATGTCTCCGTAATACCCCCACCTGGCGTTTTGGGTAACCTTTCCTGACTTGCCTTCCAGAAACCCCACCTCCTTCCTGTTGACCGCCTCCCTCAATAACTTCGATCCGACGCTGCCGATCCTCCTCCGGATTCCGCCCACTTCGACCAAAGCATCCTCTATTTCGGGGCCTAAAGGGCCTGTGGCAAGAAGATCGATTTTTATTTTTTCTCCTCTCCGAATCCTTTCCGCAAGCCCCTTGAAAAACCCTTTGGGATATCCCGCAAGAATATTCCCGGAGGTCGCTACAACCGCTCCATCCCGGATCATTCCCGCGGCTTCTTCGATCGAACATACATATTTCCGGAGTCCCGGATCTTTGATTCTATGAAAGTATTCTTCCATATCTAAAACCTCTTTTATTTCCACTTAAATTGAGGGATTTTTTTTAAAATCACAGAGAACCCAGAGAATCATTTCATAGTTATACATAACGACATAAATAAATGCGCAGGCATCGTCATTCCCGCGAAAGCGGTCCGCCTCAGGCGGACAGAAAACCGACTGGATTCCGGGTCAAGCCCGGAATGACAGACCACAGGAGGTTGTTGTAAATATGCGCAAAAATTTAGGGCGCTTTGTATAAAAAAATAAGCTCAATCTTTTCTCTTCGTTCTCATGTATTAAATTCATAAGCTAAAATGTTTTATTGTCCTCACGTAACGAGGGCACAGACTTCGGCGAGCTCAGTCATGTCGAGTAAAGGATAAAGGAGCGAAAAGGAGTTGATTTCCTTTATTTATTTTAACTTTCCTCTGTCCCTCTGTGGTGAATCGCCTTTTTTAGGTTTGAGTAAATTAAAAAACAAAGGAGTTAACCACGCTCCCAGCGTGGCTAACTCCTTTTATTGATTGGTGAGCCGTGCGGGGCTCGAACCCACGACCACCTGATTAAAAGTCAGGTGCTCTACCAACTGAGCTAACGGCTCACGTTTTTATCGGACGCAGATTTTCGCCGATCACCGCAGATTATGATTTTCTTTATTTTCATCTAAAACATAGCCAAAGATATTTGAAATTTTCCCCCTCACCCCACCCTCTCTCCGCCTGAGGCGGAAGAGGGAAAGGGTGAATCTGCGTCCTGGTAATTTTTATTTTAAACGGCTTCGGGCCTTAGAGCAAGCTTTTTATGAAAGACGAGGACCTCGTTCAAAGGGGTTACGCCGCAAAATTGTCTCTTCCCGGCGCTCGCCCACAGAGACCAAAATCACTTCTGTTTCCGTCAATTCCTCAATGCGTATGACATAATCCTGAGCCTGCGGAGGAAGGTCTTTGAAATTGCGGGCATTCCTCAA
Organism: Deltaproteobacteria bacterium; assembly: GCA_030654105.1. Taxonomy (NCBI): domain Bacteria; kingdom Pseudomonadati; phylum Myxococcota; class Myxococcia; species Deltaproteobacteria bacterium. Next base: position 2,719 of record JAURYC010000155.1, on the reverse strand, counting down.
CTCGCCCTTCCATCCCGGAATTTCTTCATATACGGGTACACATTCCTGCAGGACTTCAATCGACGAAGGAACTTCTTGGCAGCGCTTATTCCTGTGTTGGTAGGATGTGCAAATTTTAATGGTCTCAAACTCGCTGAGCACATCCATTTTGGTCAGGGCGATTCCCGTGAGGCCGTTCAAGCGGATTGCATCCCGGAGCAGGGGAATATCCAGCCAACCACATCGTCGTGGCCTTCCGGTGGTTGCTCCGAATTCTCTACCCCGTTCCCGAATTCTTTCCCCCACCTTGTCTTTAAGCTCGGTGGGAAAAGGTCCTTCGCCCACCCGAGTCGTGTACGCCTTGGAGACTCCAATTACCTCGGTGATTTTCGTCGGCCCGATCCCCGCTCCCGTGCAGGCCCCTCCCGCTACGGTGTTGGAAGAGGTTACAAAAGGATAGGTGCCGTGGTCAACGTCCAAATGGGTCCCCTGCGCTCCCTCCAAAAGGATATGCTGGCCCTGCTTGATCTGGTGGTTGATGAAAACAGAAATATCAATCACGTATTTTTTCAGTCGCTCGCCATACCCGCCATATTCCTGAAAGATCTCTTCCAGATCGAATCCTTTGTCCTTCAGGCAAGTTTCCAGGCAACGGTTTTTAATGGCCAAGGTGGCTTCTAACTTTTTTCGGAAAATTTTTGAGTTGCAAAGGTCTCCGACCCGTATTCCATCTCTGGCTACTTTGTCTTCGTAAGCCGGACCGATCCCTCTTCCCGTGGTCCCGATTTTCCCCTCGCCTTTCATCCGCTCCCGGGCCACATCCATGCGCCGGTGATAGGGCATGATCAGATGGGCATCCTCGCTGATCAAAAGTTGATCATCGCCTTTAAAATAGCCCAGCTTCTGCAGCTCATCAATCTCCGCCAGCAAAACCTGCGGGTCCACGACCACGCCGTTCCCGATGACGCATTTTTTCTGCGGGTAGAGAGCACCTGATGGAATAAGGTGCAAAATGACCTTCTGTTGTCCAACCACCACGGTGTGTCCGGCATTATTCCCACCCTGGAAGCGAACAACTACATGGGCAAATTCAGTCAAAAGGTCAACGATCTTTCCTTTGCCCTCATCCCCCCACTGCATACCGATGATGATGATGTTAGCCATAAAAAACCTCTAAAACATAGGCTATAGGTTAGAGGCTATGGGCGATGGGATATGATTTTTTCTTTTTATCGCCCATTGCCTATTGCCTGTTTTTTTCGGTTAGTACTTCCATCGCTGCCCGAACACCCTTACCCATTTCTACCGCGTAGCCCAGTTCCTTGAGGGTCATTTCCACTGCGGCCACAGCCATGATGACGTCAAACTTATCCACGTACCCCATGTGGGCAATCCGAAAGATTTTTCCCTTAGCCTGATCTTGACCGCCGGCAATGGTCAGGTTGTGTCTATCCCGCAAGATCTTTACCACCTTCTGGCCATCTACTCCCGGGGGTGCCAGCACAGCCGTTACTGTGTCGGAGTAAGCCTGGGGGGCATAAAGTTTTAAACCGAGAGCCAGCATGGCCTCACGAGTGGCCCTGGCCAGTCGGGCATGGCGGGCGAAAATATTCTCCAACCCTTCTTTCCTGATCCTTCGCAACGATTCGGCTAAACCCATGACTAAGGATACCGCCGGGGTATAGGCACTCTGATTCTGCATCAGGTTCTTCAATTCCTTCTTGAAATCGAAGTAGAACTTGGGCAGAGTTGACTTTCCTACGAACTCCCAGGCCTTATCGCTAAGGGCCGCAAAAGACAAGCCGGGTGGGAGCATGAAGGCTTTTTGAGAACCGGCCACGACGATGTCCAGCTTCCATTCGTCCATAGGTAATTTCACTGCCCCCAAGTGGGAAACAGCGTCCACCACCATGATCGTTCCCGGATAACGGGAAACGATTTCGGCAATCTCTTTAATGGGATAGAGTACACCCGTAGAGGTCTCGGTAGCCTGGGTGAAAACGGCTTTGACCGATGGGTCGGCCTGTAAGGCTTGGGCGATCAAAGTTGGATCAATGGGCTGTCCCCATTCCACGGGTAAAATCTGCGCTTTCACGCCGTAGGCTTTACAGATATTCGCCCAGCGTTCCCCAAACTTTCCACCCTCAATCACGATCGCTTTATCGCCTGCGGAAAGAGTATTGGTAACGGCCCCTTCCATCGCCCCCGTTCCTGAAGAAGCAAAGATCAAAACTTCTTTTTTCGTCTGGAAGAGATATTTCAACCCTTCGCGCACTTCTCCCAATATTTTTTCATATGCTGGCGCACGGTGATGGATGATGGGTTCAGCCATCCGCTGCAGGATTTCGGGAGGAACCGGTGTGGGTCCGGGTGCCAACAGGTATTGTTTATCCATCAATTCCTACCTCCTTAGTCTCTTAAGAATGAAGTTATGCGCAAACTGGCAAGAAAGTTCTTCAAACAAACGCCATGAGAAAAATCCTAAATCCGAAGCACGAAATCCCAAACAAGCACGAAGGTTCAAAATCCCAATGTTCCCAACAAGACCTTTTTGAATTTGGAATTTTGGATTTGGGATTTGTTTCGGATTTCGATATTCGGATTTCGGATTTTTCAATACACCTTTTTGGTTCCGGCTACCCCGGGTTAGGCCATTAATTGGGTTCCTACATCAAGATGGGGTAGGGATCTCCTTCGGCCTTGATTTCATGTTGCCCTAAATAGACCAAGCCTTTTCTTC
>JAURYC010000154.1 GCA_030654105.1 Deltaproteobacteria bacterium | reverse complement strand
CTGCAGCAGGGTCTCTATGATAAAGAGTTTCTTGCTCGCTGGACGAATTACCCCCTGCCCAAGCTCCTGGAACACCTCGGGCAATACACCCCCGAGCAGGCGGAAAAGGTCAGCGGGGTCAAAGCCGCCGACATTCGGCGCTTAGCCACGGAATTCACTCAGGCCAAGCCGGCAGTTGCCTTAACAGGGAGGGGGGTAAGCGGCCACCAAAACGGCGTTTTCAACGAGAGGTGCATTGCCCTCCTCAACGCCATTGTGGGTAACATCGATGCCCCGGGCGGCTGTTGCCTGCCCCGGACCATGGATCTGAGCGAGCCAAAAGGGAAGAATGCTTTTTCTTCTTCCCCCCAGGCCTTCGCTGCCCTGAAAGAAGGAAAGGCCAAGGTTGAAGTTTACTTTGCTTATATGGCCAACCCGGCCTATGCCAACCCGAACCCGGCAGAAATTCTGCCAATCCTCAAGGATGAAAAACGCCTTCCCTTCATTGTGGTGGCCGACACCCACCTAACTGAAACCGGAACCGTCGCGGACCTCCTTCTGCCCATGGCTTCTTACTTGGAAAGCTGGAATTTAGAATCCCGGCCGGCCATGGACCTTATTCCCTTCGTTAGCATCCGGCAGCCCATGGTTCCTCCTTTGGGCAAATCCCAATCCATCGGTAAAACTTTCATCGAGCTGGCCAAGCGGATTGGCGGCGGTTTACCGCAGGCCTTCCCTTACCCGAGTTGCGAGGATTTTATCGGAAAAGCAGCCGCCCGCATTGAGGGGCTTGCTAAGGCCGGAGGGTTCGAGCTCCTGAAAAAAGAAGGGGTATGGTTTGATCCCGCAGCAAAACCAGTATATCGCTCCTACGAAAAGAAGGGCTTTTCCACGCCTTCGGGAAAATTCGAAATCTTCTCCAAAAAGCTTCAGGAAAAAGGGCTGCCTGCTCTTCCGGCCTATGTTCCGATCCAGACCCATCAGGGAATCAAAGAGGACGAATTGATCCTGACCGTGAACCGGGCTAACGTCATGACTTTGCGATTGGCCAATGCCAAATGGCTGGTCGAAATTCTGCATGACAACCCCCTATGGATCAATCCCGGGACAGGGCGAGCCCGAGGGCTGCGCGACGGGGACCGCGTTAAAATATCCTCCCCCGCCGGGAGTCTAACGGTCCGGGTGCGTTTCTCCCAGGGTATCCATCCGCGCGTGGTAACCTTGACCGAAGGCTTAGGGCATTGGGCATTGGGGCGATTCGCCAGGGCCAAGAAGGAAAAAAGCAGCGACTTCGATACAGGGTTACTTTGGTGGGAAAAGCAGGGGAACGGAGTCAATCCCAGCGAGTTAATCGCGGCCGATTTCGACCCGGTCGCTGGCGGGATCGCCTGGAATGATACCCGGGTGACTTTAACGAAAATCTGAACCAAAGAGAGCCTGATGGGAATCCAGAGGAATGGTCATGAAAATTCCGGCATTACCTAAATTATCCAGACGAGCCTGGGTATTGGTCATTGCGATCATTCTGGTTTTAGCTGCCATCCCGGCTTTGGGGTTGGTCCGATTTACCACGACCCATCCGTTTTTCTGTTTGAGCTGCCATCAAAATCAGGAACCTATGGCCAGGTGGCTTCCTTCCCGCGTCCACCCGGCATCGGTAACCTGCACGGATTGCCACACAACGTCGGGAGGGATCATCCCCAGTAAGTTTTCCGCCAGTGATGATCTGATGAACAATAACTGTCTGCGCTGTCACGCCACCATTCCCCGAGGGGAGCAAACTGACCTGGCCAGCGTTCGGATCGTAAAAATCTCCCATAAGCTCCATGCCGAGAAAAAAGTTCTATGTATCGATTGCCATCGCAATATCGGGCACGATTCCTTTAACCCGCGGACCAACCGGCCGCAGATGGAGACTTGTTATCATTGTCACCAAGCCCATCCCCGCACTCAGGCTTGTGATAAATGCCACCCGATCAACCTGGTATATTCCCCAAAAGAAAAAACTCCCTGATCGGTTGGGCCCAGTCCCGCGAGGAGCCGGATTGGGCCACACCCTTTTCTCCCTTTGCTTTTCCTAACGACCCATTCCCCAATCTCCAATCTAAAATCTGCAATCTACAATCTGCAATCTGCAATCTGCAATCTGAATTTACTTCCTTCTTCCCTTTTGCTATTATAAAAAAGCAATTACCGCAGAGGCCGCTGAGAATGCATATTCTCTGCGCTCTCTGCGTTCTCTGCGGTGAATGAAGTGCATCACGGATTCCCTTCCGGAGGTTTTCCATGCGTTCGATCTTCATAGGGTCCACCGGTGGCGAGCCGGGCCAGACGCTGGCCACTTGGGCCTTGGCCGTCAAATTAAAAGCCAAAGGTGTCCAGGTAGGATTCTTCAAACCTTATGGACTTCTGCCGGAGCTGGGGCCCTCTGCGGAAGGGAGTTTTTGCGACTCCGATGCCACCCTCCTTAAAGAGGTCTTGGACCTCGCAGAGCCGGCGGAGGCCCTTTGTCCGGTGGTGCTTACGGAAAATTTAATTGCCGAAGTTTCCGGCAGCCACGAAGATCGATTGATCGAAAAGATCGAGAAGGCTTTCCAGGAGACTTCCCGCGGGAAAGACGTGGTCTTGATCATGGGAGCGAAAGAGATCTTCTTCGGCGGTGGACTTTCCAGGCTTTCCGACAGCCTCCTGGTCAAATTATTCAATGCCTCCGTGCTTTTAGTGGATCGCTACCAGCGGGACAACCTGACCCTTTACTCCCTGCTCTCGCTGAACTCCTTTCTCGATGGCCGGGTGAAAACCGCTATCCTCAATCATGTTGCTCTGGACAAAATGGACCATGTCAAGACCAAGGTAATCCCTTTCCTCCAGGGCAAAGGGTTGAAGTCGGTAGCGGCCATACCCGAGAGCCCCATCTTGGCAGCTTTGACGGTATTCACCATCGCTGATTTGATCGACGGCCAGATTCTCTGCTGTTCAGAGTTTGGCGGCAATTTAATTAAGACTTTCACCATTGGGTCTAAATACCTGGAGGGTCCCCTGGCGATTTTCAAACAGGTCTATAACAAGATCATCTTGGTCGGTCTGGAAGAGAAGGGTGCAGGGAAAAATTTGGTTGGAGGAATCATCCTCACCGGAGGGAAAAGCCCAGGCGATCTGGTCTTGCGGGTAGCCCAGGAACGGTCGATCCCTTTAATCCTGATCCGGTCAGATACTTTTCAGACCATGGAACGGCTGGAAAAAGCCAAACCCTCCTTAGGTGTAAAGGATGAATTTAAAGTTCGCCAGTTCCTCGAGCTGATGGATCAAGCGACAGATTCAGACCAGTGGGTGGAAGCTTTGCTTTAATTTTTTCGGGACGCAGATGAACGCAGATTTTTTGAATTAAAAATATGACGAATACAAACCCATGAAATAAACTGTCATGGCGAGGATTCCGCCTTTGGCTCACTCCTTCGCAATAAAGATAGGAAAATATTAAATGACTTGGCATTCATTCAAACTTCTGGCTCTTGAATTCTCTTAGCATAGAATCTTTTTCTGCGGGTATCTGCGAAAATCTGCGTTCCAATTAACTTATATGCCCTGGATTCACCGCATCAATCAGATGTCTCCCAGCGAGAAAGAGGGCCTCTACCGGCTGCTCATTCCTCCTTCTCTTTTTAAACGTTTTCAGGTTAATCCGTTGACCTTCTCCGACTATGAAGGCAACCGCCTGGTTCGCTTCTACTGCCCGGAAAGGGAAGAAACGGTGATGGTAGAAATGAAACGAAAGGGCGACGATCCAGATCCCGTCTACTCCATCCAGGTCTCGGATGCGGTGGACTTCAGCCAGGTCAACTGGGACTTTCTGGTGGTCAACGATCCCGACGGTGAGCGGTTCAACATCGACAGCGATGCCCAGGGGCGGGACACGCTCTGGGGGCGTGCCTCCCGTAATCTACCCGAAGAGGAACGGGCCCTGCAAGCCGGATTGGCTCCTGGCCAGACTCGCAAAGGGTTGGGGTTAACCCGGGAAGTGATTGCCGGTCTCGAATACTTTGCCAAAGTCCTGGACATTAAAACCATCAGCCTGGAGGCCCTTTTTTACCACAACGCCATCGTTTATGAGCGCTGCGGTTTCACCTACTTTGAGGGATTTAAGCGTATGCAGCGCATCCATCAGACTTTCCAATCGGGCGGCCAACTCTTGCAAAAACTCGACGCCTCAAATCCCTTCCGGCAGCCCGGCTTCGCAAGAACCATCCGCGGACGTTCCTGGGCCATCCATGATGGGGTGATCAGCGAGATCGATGACGACATTCTGGATGAAGGCTGGGCTTCCCCCAAGATGTACCTGATGGTCGGCCGGCCGCGCCCGGTTTGCACTTTCCCCGACGCCGTTTATTGAAATCCTCAACCAGGAAAAGTTTCTCCGCCCCATGTTCCCCAAAATTCTTTTTGCTTGTCTTCCTTCCTTTCTGGGGAATGACCTTTTCCGTATGGATCATGGCCACGGATATTGCGGTCAATCTCTCCGTCGCTTGGTATTATGATTGGCCAACGGGGGTATTCGCGGATGGAAGATTAGGTCTGCAGATCGCCTTTGGATTATTTGTTTTTTTTACCGTGCCGCACAGGTCTCCCTAATCCTCGTATGCTCAAGAGACGCCTTTTTATGATTATCAAGGTCAATAAATACATTGACAGGAAGGGAAATGAATTGTTACAAAAGGAAAAAAGGGAAGAGTTTATCAAGGGTAATGAAAGGACGACGAAAATGGCCTCGAAGACTGTAGAAGACGCACTGACTTACCTTTTTCTACACAACACCGTTAAAAAGGACATGCAGGAAGGAAGAGTCCTCGTCATTGTGCGCGGGGAAGGAAATTATATCTTTGATGAAGACGGAAATCGTTACCTGGACTTGATGGCGGGGAATACCCGGCCCAACGCCATTGGTTACGGCCGGGAGGAAGTCGCCAAAGCCATGTATGAACAAGCCAAGAAAATGCATTATTACACTCCGGCATTTTACATCACCACTCCTGCGGTCGAATTGGCCAAAAAGCTGGCCTCCATTTATCCTGGCGAGTTGATGACCACCTGCTTTGTTTGCGACGGGTCAGAGGCTGTCGAAACCGCTTTTAAAATCGCCAAGCAATATCATTATTTTGCGAACAAACAAAAACGTTTTAAGATCATCTCCCGCCAGAACGCCTACCACGGCCAGACCATGGGCGCTTTAAGCGCCTTAGGCTTTTTAAATCCCATGCGCAACGTCATGGCTCCTTTAGTCCCGGGACATGCTTTTTTGATTCCTCCTTACTGTTATCGATGCCCCTTGAACCTTACTTATCCTGCCTGCGACTTGGCCTGCGCCGATGCCCTTGATTCTTTGATCCAATTCGAGGGGCCTGACTTGGTTGCCGCTTTCATCGCCGAGACCGTGATGCAGGGGGTCGGAGCTCTTCCGCCACCGGAGGGTTATTTCGACCGCATCCAGCAGATCTGCGCCAAATACGGAGTTCTGTTAATTATCGATGAAGTCATCGTCGGCTTCGGGCGGACGGGTAAAATGTTTGCGTCTGAGCATTACAACATTAAACCGGACATCATGACCATGGCCAAGCAGCTGACGGGCGGTTATGCTCCCCTGGGCGCCGCCGCTACAACCCGTAAGATTGCCGAGGCCATCCCGACTTTTTTACACTTACACACCTATGGGAACCACCCGGTATGCTGCGCTGCCGCCTTGGCGAACCTCGAAATTATCGAGCGCGAAAACCTGGTAGCCAACGCCGCTGCCATGGGAAAGGTTTTTCTGGAAGGATTGAAAGAACTGCAAAAACACCCCATTGCCGGCGAAGCTCGGGGATTGGGGTTATGGTGCGCCCTTGAAATCGTCCAGGATAAGAAGAAACGAATCCCCTTCCCTCCCCAAGAAAATATCATATCCGAACTCACCCTGGCCGGAAGGGCCCATGGGGTAATCGTCAAGGGAATGGGGAATAATGCTCTGGAATTCGCTCCCCCCCTGACCCTCACCCGGAAAGAAGTTGAGGAAGGGCTGAAAGCCATCGATCAATCCCTGGATGAAGTAGAAAAGAAGCTGGGATATTAAAAATCCGGATCATCGTTCCTTGGTCATCCCTAAAATTAAGATTGAGTAGGCTATGACCTGGACCTGTTCCGAGCGAAAGGGAAAAAGCTCTTAAACTTTCTGATTGATGAATTGGCGCAGCTGGGCGGTAGAGGACTTCCCGGCATCGACGAGCATGCGGATATCGTTTTGAAAGGTGAAGAAACGCATCCCCTTGGCCAGCCATTCTTGCGCCTGGTCGAATTCCGTCAAGTGGATGCCCGGAGCAACCCCAAATTTTTGGCAGGCGGCGATGATCCGCTCGTAGGCTTCGGCCATTTGAGGGTGCTTCAATTGGCCCACGATGCCCAAGGAAAGAGATAGGTCATGAGGTCCGATCATCACGGCATCCACCCCCGGGATGGAGACGAGTTTTTCGATATTCTCGATCGCTTTCTTGGTTTCCGGTTGAATGACAATCAGAGTATTGGCATTCGCCCACTCTACGTATTCCTTTTGTGTGGCGCGACGATGGGCGAGATGGATGTTGCTCAGGGAAAGGCCGCGCTGCCCAAGGGGGGCATAAAGACAGCTATCTAAAATAAGGCGAATCTCTTCGGGGGTCTCCACATGAGGGCAAATTACCCCCATGGCCCCTACGTCCAAAGCTCGCGCAAGATAGGGATACGTAGCAACGGTCACGCGGACGAGAGGTACAATTTCTTCGGTACGGGCCAGCGAAAAAATATCCGCCAGGGACCCATAATCGAAAAAACTATGCTCCGTGTCCATAATGAGATAATCCCAGCCCGAGACGGCGAATATCTGGGCGATCTGAGGTGAACGGAAGCTGGAGACCATACTGCCGATGCAAACCTGGCCTGCCTTAAGAGCTTTCTTGACGCGGTTTTCTTTCAACTCCATCAGATTTCCTCCTTAAAAAATTTTTTCCTGCAGGTCCAAATAGAAAAAGATTGGGGAATAATAAAATTATCCGATCATTTTAAGGGTTGCTTTATACCGACGGGGAAGGGTTTGGTAGAGCTTGGTGCCAAATACTTTGGCTTTGTTCATCTCCGGGGGAACATCGCCGACGATCTTGCCGGGAACGCCGAGCACCAACTTTCCTGCGGGAATGATTTGATTGGCCGTAATTACACAGCCTGACCCGATGATGCAATTGTCACCAATTTCCACTCCCTCGTGCAGGATGGCTCCCATGCCCACCAGGACATTCTCCTTGATTTTCGAGCCGTGGACGATGGCTCCATGGCCGATGTGACTGTCCTGCCCCAGCCGGGCGGTCTGTTCGGGATAGGTATGGATGACACAATTCTCCTGGATATTGGAACCGTCGCCAACTTCAACGTACCCAAAGTCACCCCGCAAAACAGCCCCTGGGCCGATGTAACAATTTTCCCCGATCGTCACACCACCGATGAGGACAGCAGCTGGATGCACAAAAGAAGTTTCTCCGATCTTGGGCCTTTTCCCTTCGAATTCGTAGATGGACATTGGGTGCAGTTCCTTTCTGAAAGGTTTTAGGGAAGGGGGGAAAAAAGCGGAAGCGGGTCTGTAAGCCGAGTTCTGTCTCCCCAGAAGCGATCTGGGGAGGGTGATCATTCCTCTGGCCCCGGCATTGCTGTCGGGATCTAGCGACCTACCCGGGAGCATCGAGCGGGCCACCCTCAAACGCTCCCCTATTTGGTCTTGCTCCAGGTGGGGTTTGCCCTGCCACCCCTGTCACCAGGGGTGCGGTGAGCTCTTACCTCGCCTTTTCACCCTTACCCCGCGAAACGCGGGGCGGTATGTTCTCTGTGGCACTTTCCCTGGGGTCGCCCCCGGTCGCTGTTAGCGACCACCTTGCCCTGTGGAGCCCGGACTTTCCTCCCGCTTTAAGCGAGCGATCACCCGACCCCCTTCCGCACTTAGCCATACAGGGTCCGAGGAATCGAGGGTTGAAGGATTCAAGTGAATATCGGATAAATCCAGTAAAGCTCTTAAGCATTTCACTTGACCCCTTGATCACGCTATCAGCGTGACTGGACCCCTTGGACCCTCTATTTTATTCCGTCGTTCCCGTGACTCTCTGATCAATGGCCTCGTTGGCCAACTGATCAGCCCGGCGGTTCTCTTCCCTCGGTATATTATGAATACTATATTTAGAAAAACGATTCAAGGCCTCTGTGGCTTGTCGATGCAGGGGCTTGAGGTGGACCTCGCGCACCCTGTATTCTCCCCGCAGCTGCCGGACTACCAACTCTGAATCCAGGTACACTATGACACTGGCAGCTCCCAGGTGCCAAGCTTTTTCCAGGGCGAAAATAACAGCCTGGTATTCCGCCACATTGTTGGTGGCCATCCCCAGAAAACGCTTTAACTCCTTGACGGTCCGCCCTTGTGTATCTGCAATCACGGCCCCGATCCCCGCTTCGCCTGGATTGCCGCGGGAGGCCCCATCGGCATGAATAAAAAATTCTAAGTTTCCTTCTTGGGGAGGTAGGGAGTGAGGCGTTTCTGTGCTCTCCTCTATCCGTTGGGCGCTTTTAAGCAGGAGGTCTTGCAAATCTTTTGTTTTTAATAAAGGAAAGCGTTTTAAAGTTTTAGCCACGCTCAGAGTCTGAGCCAGGTAGCGAAGGATCTTTTCTTCAGAAGGGGGAGAGCTTTCTCGCTCTTCCTGGAAGAAAGGGAGGGAAGCAGAGGATTTTTCCGCGCTCACGTTCCTTTGGCCTTATCCAACCCATTTGCCCAGAAAAGGATGCGGCTGCAGTTGGGACACAGAATGAGAGCATCCTGCTTTTGCAACTCGATATGAAGTTGGGGACGCAGGTTCATATGGCAGGCCTGGCACACGCCATTTTGCACTTTGGTAATGGCGATCCCCTGCCGTTTTTCTAATAGCCGGCGGTACTTATTCAGGAGATCCGAGGGGATCTTCTTCTCTCTCTCCTGCCGCTCACGAACCTTGCCGGCCATTTCTTGGTCAAAAGAAGCAGCCTTCTTTTGCAGTTCGTTGATCTGCTTCTGAAACTCTTTTCGCTTGGCCTCCAGGTTTTTCTCTCTTTTACTCAGGTTTTTCTGCACCTCTTCGATGCGTTCCAAAATTCCCAGGATCTCTTCTTCTCTTTGCCGGTTAAGCTTTTTGGCGTTCTCAATTTCCTTTAAAACCGCTTGGTATTCCTTGTTGGTCTTGATCTCAAAAACCCGCGCCTCGGCTTTTTTTACACGGTCGACTTCCTCTTCCAGATCCTTTTCCTTTTGTCGGCGTCCCTTCTGGAGTTTCTCCATTTCGGTGCGTTGCGAAAGAACTTCGACTTCCTCCTTCTTGAATTCCTGTTCCAGCGTTGCTATGCGCTGGGGAATTTCTCCTCTTTCCCGCTCCATCTCCTGGATCTTCAAGTCGACGATCTGCAGAGCGGCCAGCCTTTCCAAATGCGCACGCAATTTATTTCCTCCCGAAAAAAAAGTGCATCCGGAAAGGTGCACTTTTTAATTTAAGCCCCGTTTGGAGTGCAAGAGGCCTTTGTTCCTAAGATTTTGTTATCTTCTACAATCATTGAAAACCTTGGTGGGCCCACCTGGGTTCGAACCAGGGACCTTCCGGTTATGAGCCGGTGGCTCTTCCAGCTGAGCTATGGGCCCATTATTAATTTTAAAATACCTGTTTTGGGACCCCTTGTCAAGGACCCGATAAATAGTTCAGAGTTAGGCGTTTAAAGTTTCTTTTTAATCCGAACTCGTCACCCCGAACTCTGTTTCCCGAATTCCGAACTAATTACTCCGAGCTGTTTTCACCCGTCCACGAATGACCGAAGCTTTTTCGAACGTGAGGGGTGGCGAAGTTTCCGTAGAGCCTTAGCTTCAATCTGCCGGATGCGTTCGCGCGTTACGTCGAAATTCTGTCCGACTTCCTCGAGGGTATGATCGGCTTTCTCATCGATGCCAAACCGCATCTTTAAAACCTTCTCCTCGCGGGGGGTTAACGTAGCCAGGACCTTCCGGGTCTGCTCCGAAAGGTTCAGGTGGACTACGGCCTCTGAGGGAGAGACGACCTTTTTATCCTCGATGAAGTCCCCCAGGTAGCTGTCTTCTTCTTCTCCGATGGGGGTGTCCAAAGAAATGGGTTCCTTGGCGATCTTTAATACTTTGCGCACCTTGTCCAGGGAAAAGTCCATGCGCTCGGCGATCTCCTCCGGCGTGGGCTCCCGGCCGATCTCCTGGACCAGGTAACGGGAAGTGCGGATCAGCTTATTGATGGTCTCGATCATATGCACCGGGATCCGAATCGTGCGCGCCTGGTCCGCAATGGCCCGGGTGATGGACTGGCGGATCCACCAAGTCGCATACGTGCTGAACTTGTACCCCCGCTGATATTCAAATTTGTCCACCGCTTTCATCAACCCGATATTCCCTTCTTGGATGAGGTCGAGAAATTGCAGGCCGCGGTTGGTATATTTTTTAGCAATGGAGACCACCAGGCGGAGATTGGCCTTGATCAATCCATTCTTGGCCAGTTCGGCTTTGGTCTCTCCGCTTTTCACGGCTTGTAGGGTGCGCTTCAGTTCTTCCACCGGGAGGTTAGACTCTGATTCTACCCGGCGGATTTTCCGCTGCGCGTTCTTGACCATCCGTTCGTATTCCTCCAGATCATCTTTCTTCAGGCCCGTTTTGCGGAGGGTTTTACGGAATTCTTCCGGGGTTTTTTTCATCGCCCGCAAAAGCCGCTGGAGTTGCTCGAGGGACATACGCGTTCGCCTCTGGACACGATTCTGGCATTCCAGAATCTCGGCCTCGGCCTTTTCCACCCGCTCCGCCAAGTCCTTGAGTTTCTGAACGATCTTGTCGATATGCTTGGTTTTGAGATTGATGTCCTTGAGCAGCGAGACGATCTTTTCTTTATTGGTCTGCCGGCGCTTTTCTTGTTGCATCTGGAAAGAAACCGTAATTTTGCTTTTCCCCAGCCTCTCCCGAATCTGGCGATTGCGTTCATCCCGCTTTTTAATCTGGTCGATTAACGAGAGAACCCTCTGAACGTTAAACTCCTCTTCCAGAAAATATTCTTCTTCCTCCAAGTCCTGGGCCAACTCCTTCGTTTTCACTTTCTTGGAACGCAGTCGTTCCCCAAACTGGATGATCTCCTTGATGGTTAACGGAGAATCCAGGACGGCATTGATGACTTCCTTCTCCCCAGCCTCGATGCGCTTGGCGATCTCCACTTCCCCTTCCCGGGTGAGCAGAGAAACTGACCCCATCTCCCGCAGGTACATGTAAACCGGATCGATTGCTTTCCCCAGTCCCTCAGCTTCTAAATTCACTTCTTCTTCGACCGGAAGGCGCTCGACTTCCTCCCGCTGCTTGCCTACCTTCACCTTATGGGCAACATCGACCACCTCAATGTCCATCTCTCCGAACATCATCATCAGATCATCGATCTGATCCGAGGATACGATGTCCGAAGGGAGAAGGTCATTGACCTCATCATAGGTCAAGAATCCCTTCTCTTTCCCCAAGCTGATTAGCTGCTTGACTTTCTCCATCTCTCCTTCTTTGGCCATAAAAATTCCACCTCTTCTTTGGCTTATGAATCGGCGTTGGGCTGGAATCTACCAGCGGCATCATCGATCCATTTTTTTTGCTCTAGGAGGAGCCGCTGCTTCCGTTTGAGCAGTTCCTTTAACCCGGAGGCACTCGCAAGGCCTTCTTTTCCCTGCTGGCTCCGGTGCCGAATTTCCTCGTCCACTTGCTGGATCTCCTGCCGAACCCGGGAAAGTTTCACTTGCTTGAGGCAGTCCCTGAGCATCCGGTCGGCATCGATCACGCTTTCCTCTGTAAGAAGTAGCTCAGAAGTTAAATCTTTTAATTCTTCATCCTCTACTTGGGTGAAGAATTCTTGAACATCCATCTTATGCTTGGTTTCCCAGAAGCGCATGATTTCCCGGGCTAATTTCTTATACCGGGGGTCGGAGAAAGCGTCCTTGCCCATGGCTTCCTCGACCGCTGGAATCACTTGACTGTGCAGGAGCATGAGCTGTAAAAGGACCCTTTCATAAGCCGGTCCCCGGGATATCCCCTGGGTTTTTTCCCCGGCTTCGGCCGCAGGAGCCTGTTTTCTCCCCAGTTGGGCGCGGATCTGGGATTCTTTCAACCCCAGTCGGCTGGCCACTCGCTCCAAGTACAAGGTCTGTTCCAGGGGGTCCTTCAGGCGATTTAAGGCCGGAAGGAGCTCCCGGACGGCTCGAACTTTCCCTTCTACTGTCCCTGTGGGGTGTCTGCGCAAAGTCTGCTCCAATAAGTAATCTATGAGGGGAAGGGCTTTGGTCAGAACCTGTTCAAATCCTTCCTTCTTTTCCTGGCGGACGAAGCTATCCGGATCAAAGCCGGTGGGCAGAGAGGCTACCCTGACCGCAATTCCTTCCTGTAAGAAAAGTTCCAAACTTCGCTGGGTGGCCTTTTGGCCGCTCTCGTCCGCATCAAAAATCAGAACGGCCTCTCGGGTATATCGCCCCAACAAGCTCAGTTGGGCGGAGGTCAAAGCCGTTCCCAAAGAAGCCACTACGTTCCGGATCCCCTCCCGGTTCAGGGAGAGAAGATCCATATACCCTTCCACGATCAATGCCGATCCCTGCTCCCGGATAGGGCCTAAAGCCATGTTCAAGCCATAAAGGGTCTGCCCCTTACTGTAAACGGGGGACTCCGGCGAATTCATATATTTGGGAGAAGCCTGACTGCCACTAGCCGCAACATCATCGATAATCCTTCCCCCAAAACCGCAGACCGTGCCGCCCACATTGATTATGGGGAAAATCACCCTCCGGCGAAAACGGTCATAAAAACCAGATTTCTCGCCCGGATTTCTCCCTTCTTTCCGCGGGAGAATCAATCCCAGTCTTTCGGCCAGATTCAGGGGAACCCCTTTATTCTGGAGAAAATAAAATAGGGAATCCCAGGAAGAAGGTGCAAAGCCTAATCGATGGTCATGGATAACTTCTTTCGAGATCCCTCTTTGGGCCAAGTATCTTCTACCTTCTTCGCCCTCTTTTTGGGCAATCAGCAAGCGGTGGTAGTATTCTGCGGCGATCTCATTGATCTCGAATAACTGGGCCTTCAGGCTCCTGCGTGCTTTCTCGGCTTCAGATAATTCCCGGCTGGGGAGGGTTATTCCGTATTTTTTGGCTAATTCCTTTACAGCTTCGGGGAAGCTCAAGCTATTGGCCCGCATCAGGAAATTGAAGACATTCCCCCCCGCACCGCATCCAAAGCAATGAAAGATTCCTTTCTCTTCATTCACCGTGAAGGAAGGTGTTCTTTCCGAATGAAAGGGACAGAGCCCCAGGTAATTTTTCCCGGCCTTCTTCAGGGACACAAAATCGGAAATGACCTCTAAGATATTGGCCCGCTCCCGAATCTCAATAATTTTTCCCTCGGGAATGAAGTCCTTCATCCTTCAGTTCTGTCCTAACCCTTTTTTACCCGACCGCCGATTGGCTCTACCGATTGCCGGGGTGGGGCCGATTTCTACAACCGTCACTCCGTCTCCCCCCCGGCCCGGACTGCCGGGCAGGAATGCTTTCACAAAAATATGGTTTCTTAAGTGCTCCCGGATGGCCTGGCGAAGCCGCCCTGAACCTGCTCCGTGGATCACCTCCAATTCCTTGAGGCCTGCTAAAAACGCTTCGTCGATGGCTTTGTCCACCGTGGGAAGAGCCTCCTCCACGCGCAGGCCAATGACGTTCAATTCCCGGGCAGCGCAGGGGATTTGATAGTGAATAAAGCCAGGATGCTTTGGGGGTTTTTCTTTCTTTTTTTCTCCTGACTTCTTTACACGGCCCCCTTTTAGTTGGCTCAAAGCGTCTACTTCTCCCGAAAGGTCCGAGCGTTGCCCATTTCTTCCCTTATCTTGGCCCGCTCCACCCTCTGGACTTTCCGGCAATCTCCACCGGTTGATCTTTTGCTCTTCGGCCCTGATTGCCTGCTCCAGATGGTGGACATCGGTACGACCCTTGGCTTTGAACTCGTTGATCAGCCCCCTGAGGTCTTCTTTGGCTTGCCGGACCAAGGTTTGGGCTTCTTCGCGGGCCCTGGTAAGACTACTTTCTATCTCCTTTTCGGTCTGATGCCGGAAAGCTTCGGCCTTTATCCGAGCAGCCTCCGCCTCCTGCTGCAGGCGATCCCATTCCTGTCGCTTTGTTTCCATCTCTCTCTGGGTCTGTTCCAAACTCTGGAGCAGCTCCATCACCTGGCGATCTCCTTCGCCAAGATAATCTTTCGCTTTTTTGACCAACTCGGGAGGGAAGCCCCATTTTTCTGCCATGGGAAGAGCATAACTCTCACCCGGGCGGCCATAGATCAGCCGGTAAGTAGGGCGGAGCGTCCCGGCGTCAAACTCCACCGAAACATTCATCAAGTCGGGGTGGCGCGCGCCGTAGGCTTTAAGCAAATGGAGATGCGTGGTGACCACGGTTTTCGCTCCCCGCTCGCGCAGCGTATCGATTAAAGCCATGGTTAACGCTGCCCCCTCACCTGGATCTGTCCCTCCCCCCACTTCGTCTAAAAGGATGAGGGAAGATTTATCCGCCGCCTTAACGATCCTGGCGGCTGTTTGTACCCAAGCTGAAAAAGTACTCAAGTTATCCTGCAGGCTTTGTTCGTCGCCAATATCCGCAAAGATATTGCGAAATACAGCCACTTCACTTCCCTCGGCTGCAGGAATGGGGATTCCACATTGAGCCATTAGGGTCAAGAGTCCCAGAGTCTTCAGGGCTACGGTTTTCCCTCCTGTATTGGCGCCGGTGATCACGAGAGTACTCTTGCCGTTATCCAGATGGAGATCGATGGGCACAACTGCTTGGGGTTCAATCAGGGGGTGGCGGGCGTTGGGTAAGCGCCAATAACCCTGCTCGTTGAGCAAAGGAATCGTTCCTTTCATGGCTCGGGCATATTTGGCCTTGGCCATAACCAGGTCCAGGCGGCCAAGAATTTCTACAGCTCGGATGACCTCGCCCCCTTGCTCCCGGACTAAGGTTGTCAGTCGGAGGAGAACGCGTCGTTCTTCTTCCCTTTCATCTTTTACGAGCAAATTCAATTCATTGTTTTCCTCTACAGTAGAAAAAGGTTCGATGAAATAGGTGGCCCGGGATTGGGACTGATCGTGAATAATTCCCGGCAGGATGTTTTTAAACTCTGATTTTACGGCAACTACATAGCGTTCATTGCGTAGGGTGACGATTTGATCTTGGAAGATCTTGCGGAGATTTTCCTGTTCCCATAGCGCTGCTAAGGCGTTGCGGATCCGGCTACGAATCCGGGAGATCTCTTTGCGGAGGCGCCGGAGTTCTGGGCTAGCGGAATCTAGTATTTCCCCCCGGGGGCCAAGGGCGGATTGCAGGTCCGCATACAGGTTCTTGAATTCAGGGATTTCCTCCATCCATTGCTGCAATCGGGGATGATGAACACGGGTGTTGCCCAGGAATTGTTTAACCCTGCCAGCGGCACCCAGAGTACTCCTCAGGGGAAGGAATTCTCCGGGAAGGAGGCAGGATCCCTCAGGGTGAATTCTCTGTAACAGGGGCCGCACTTCATGGACCCCTTCCATAGGGATGTCGCCTTCTTCTTGCAGAAGGGCGGAAGCTTCCGCCGCCTGCCGCAGGAGGGTCTCAACCTCGCCTCTTTCCCTGGACGGGCCCAGAGTGAGGCAGAGGTTTTGCCCTACCTCCGACGAAGCATAATCCTTTAATTTTTGCACGAACCGATGAAATTCTAAAACGCGGAGCGCACGCTCCTCCATGAACTTGCCTCAGGCTTCCGGCGCAAATCCTCCCCTGGCCTTCTCGACCTTAATGAGATGGACCCGAGGTTGATTTCCCATTGCAGTGGGGTCCAGAGTAAACGGCGAAAGATGATCGATGATCGTGGAGTGAGGGCTGGAAAACGTGTGTTTGACCCCCTGCTCGTCGCGGCCGAAATAAAACGGGCGCTGCGACCAAAGGAGTTGGTTTCTCGCTAACGCGAAAGAAAAAGTTAAAACCCTCTCCCTGCATCCACTCTTGCCAAACGGTCGCAGGGTACTGGGATAACAAGAAGATGATCGGTCAAAGGGGAATTCTTAACTCGCCAGTTTAGATAATTTTTGCTTGACAATCTCGCTGACAATTTTTCCTTCAGCCCGGCCAGAAATTTTGGCCATAACCGCTTTCATGACCTTGCCCTGATCTTTCATCCCGGTGGCGCGGGTTTCTAAGAGGACTTGGTCGATGAGTACCTCGATGGCGGACTGGGAAAGGGGCTGAGGAAGATAAGTCTGGAGGAATTGGAGTTCTGCTTCTTCCTTCTCCACCAAATCTTGCCGTTGGCCTTCTC
This sequence comes from Deltaproteobacteria bacterium, assembly GCA_030654105.1. Lineage (NCBI taxonomy): Bacteria > Pseudomonadati > Myxococcota > Myxococcia > Deltaproteobacteria bacterium. Next base: position 16,601 of record JAURYC010000154.1, on the reverse strand, counting down.
GAAAGAGTCGAATGGATTCTCGCCGCTGTTTGACCAGGGTCGTAATGGTCTCCATCACCTCGGCATCTGCCAGTTCCTTCTTCTGACCGCTGACTTCCCGCTTCTTGATCTCGGTCCGAAGAAGGCGTAGCGCCGAAAGTTTTCGTTCATCCCGAGCTTTTAACGCCTCGTTGAAATCTTTCGAGATTTGTTCTTTGAGCATCATGCTTGATTACTCGTCATAAATCCGCATGCGCTTCATGGCCCGCTTGCGCGCGGCCAGGGCTTTTTTCTTCCTCTTCACGCTGGGCTTTTCGTAATGCTCCCGCTTGCGGATTTCCGAAAGAATCCCGGCCTTCTCGCACTGCTTTTTAAACCTTTTTAGGGCATTTTCGAAGGATTCACCTTCTTTAACTTTGACCCCCGGCATTCATTTTCCCCTCCCTCCCAAACCAATGTTAATTTTTACTAATTCTTAATCATTTCATCACAAGAAACGAGAAATAAATTGATAATCCTGACTGAGTCATTTTTTCAATGCTGGGTGTACTTTTTTATCTCATGTCGCGGTGTGAAAAAATTTAAAAAACCTATAAAATCAACCCCTCGCCGATCAATCAGAATATGTAAGGATTAAATTTTTATAATAATCTTCATTATCAAAAAAGTCAATTATTTTTTTTGTTTTCTTTAATTCAGACTGTGGAGAGCCGTTGTTTGGGGGCGGGGGGTGGGGAGGTGGGTTATTAAATAACCTACAGATTTATATAGGCCAAGAAAAAAATCGCAAGTCCTACACGAAAATGTTTTTAAAGGCGAATGGAAGCTTTACTCTGATGGGTTTTCGAGAAAAGTTTTTTTACTGTCTGAATTACAGCAAAAATTTTTCAATGAAAGGAAAAGGGGAGCATTCTCTGCCCTTATAAAAAGACCTGCGCAGGTTGCCCAAAAGGTTTGACGCCGGAATCATTTCCCGAGTATTATATATGCTCAAAGCCTGGGAAGCGTTAAAAAAATCATTCCGGCGGGCAAGAAGATGGGTGAAAGGTTTGATCGTCTAAAAAAATTTCTCCATGATTTCTTCGTGGGCATGGCCTTTTTTGAGATTGAACAAACCGCCCGGCACGAGAAGCTTGCCCGGCATGATCTTTTTATGCTTCTCACCTTTGGAGATTTGCTCGGCGTTCCCCTCTTGCCGCCCTTCTATTCTCTGCGGATTTTGCCCTACGTGCTTCCAGCCCTTGATTCCTGGAAGAGGAGAATGCTGCGAGAACAAGACCTAACAGAGGTAAAGTCCCTTTAATTTCCCACAGGGCGCAGAAGGTCTATGGATGGTTTTTTGATAGGAGGGAGAAATGGCTTTGATAACCCGCTTCGGTGTGTCGATCGAGGAGAGTTTGCTCAAAAATTTTGACCGCTTGATTTCCCGCAAAGGATATCAGAACCGATCCGAAGCCCTGCGGGACCTGATCCGGGAAAGTCTGGTTCAGGAAGAATGGGAAGAAGGAAAGAAAGAAACCGTAGGAACCATTGCTATCGTTTACAGTCACCATACCCGGGAACTTTCCCGAACTTTAACGGAAATGCAGCACCGGTATTATCAGTCCATTCTCTCCACCCTCCATATCCACTTGGATGAGCACAATTGTCTGGAGGTTTTGGTGGTCAAAGGGAGAGGAGAAGATATCAAAAAGATCAGCGAGCGCCTGATCGGGACGAAAGGGGTAAAGCACGGCAAGCTTTCTCTGACCACCACAGGGCGAGATCTGGGGTGAAAGAGGAATAAAAAGACTTGACAAGTGTGTTACATTTTTTTAATATGTGTTACCAAAATCAAAAAGAAAATAGCTGCGCCGGAAGAACTGGAAGTTTGAATCAGGCCGGCGTAAGAACCAGAGGGTAAGACCGGTGGCTACCAATCGGGAGCCGATGAAAGAGAGAAGGGAAAATTTTAGCGGATTCCCACGGCCAAAACGAGAACGGATCAAGGAATAAAATTTTTTGTTCGTAGGTAGCACGATATTTTAAAAAATAGTACTATTAAAGCATCCTTATAAAGGAATCTGCCGCCTAAGATAAATGGAGAGGGAAAATGAAAAAATTAGGGATTTTATTCATAGCCCTAATAAGTCTTTGGACCCTTACGCCTTCCGCCGCTTTTGGGGGAAGGCCTTTAGTCACGGAGGATGCCGGGACGGTGGAGAAGGGTTTTTATGAGTTAGAACTGGCCTTGGATTATTCGCGGGATAACAACCGTGATAAAAATTACATTCCTTCGGCCCAACTGGCCTATGGCCTCACCGACCGGGCGGAAGTGGCCTTGGCCGGTAGTTACCTCTTCAAAGACAATCATGAGGGCGGTCGGGAGGATGGTTGGGGCGATGTGACGGCCTACCTCAAATATCGGATCTGGGGAGAAGGGGAAAATTATCCGGCCTTTTCCCTCAAACCTCAGGTCAAAATTCCTACTGCGGATGAAAATAAGGGGCTGGGCTCCGGAAAAGCGGATTACGGGTTGACCGCTGTCTTCAGTAAATCCTTCACGGGTTTGAACTTGCATTTCAACGCGGGATATACCTGGATTGGAGAGAAGGGGGCTACGGATGAGCTCACCCTTACCCTGGCTGGTGAGTATGAGGTGATACAAGGGCTACTTGCGGTAAGCGAGATAACCTATACGAATAATTTTAACTCCGCCAGGAAGGATGATCCAGCCAGCATTCTCCTGGGCTTGCAGGTACCGGTTGGCAAAGTGCAGCTGGACACGGGTCTGTCCTTAGGTCTGAACACCGCTGCCCCGGATTATGCCTTGACTATGGGAGTGACGATTAAATTTCATTAAAATCCAAATTGGGAAGAGACGACCCGCATCTTATCTAAATGACTTGTTAGTTTCCATCCGGAAACCCCCTCTCCCCTTGCGGGAGAGGGCTAGGGTGAGGGGGGTTAAAATGGAAGCCTTATTAATTTTAAGCCATTATCACCCCCACCCTTCCCTCCCCCGTCGAAAGGGGAGGGGAAAAGTCGGGTTCCCGGATCAGAACAAAATAGCTCTGAATGTTGGGCAATATTTCTTTCGGCGAGAAGGGAGTTTGTATGCACATTCCGGATGGATACCTGGGGCCCCAGACCTACGGCGTTCTCTATGGTATAATGGTTCCGCTTTGGGCCTTGGCCTCCAAGCTTGTGCGTCGCACCTTACGACAGCGCCAGGTCCCTTTTCTGGCCCTGGGAGCGGCCTTCAGCTTCGTGGTCATGATGTTTAACGTTCCCATTCCGGGAGGGTCCACCGGTCATGCCGTTGGGGGAGTGATCGTGGCTATTCTTCTCGGTCCATGGGCAGCTTTAATTGCCATTTCCATTGCCCTGGTCATCCAGGCTTTGCTCTTCGGCGATGGGGGAATTACAGCCATCGCGGCCAACTGTTTCAACATGGCCTTCGTGATGCCCATGGTAGGGTATTGGGTTTACCGCCTGATCGGCCAAGGGGCGCCGGCAACATCCAGGCGCAAGTGGATCGCCGGGGCCGTGGCCGGATACGTCGGCTTGAACGTGGCGGCTTTGACCACGGCGGTCATGTTCGGCATACAGCCCTTTCTGGCCAGAGGCCCCGATGGAAGGCCTTTGTATTTTCCCTACCCTCTGGAGGTGGCCGTGCCGGTGATGGCTGCCCAGCATCTTCTGTTATTCGGATTTATCGAAGCTGTACTCACAGCCTTGCTGGTCATCTACTTCCAGCGTTCTGACCCTTCCATGCTGGAGCCAATCAGGAGGATCCAATGAAGGGAACAAACAAACTCTGGTGGGGGCTGGTCCTCTTAGTTATCCTTTCACCCATCGGCCTCATCCTCCCTGAAATATTCAAATCAGGCCCGGCCTGGGGGGAATGGAGTCTGGAGGAAATTGAAAAGATGGTAGGCTATGTTCCTGCTGGATTAAAAAAATTGGCGGATCTATGGTCTGCTCCTGTGCCCGACTATAACCTAAAAAATTGGGAGGGCCAGGGATTGACTAAATCCAGCCTTGGCTATATTCTTTCGGGTGTTCTGGGGGTTGGAATCATTGTCCTGGTTACGTTCATTTTGGGAAAAATAATAAGCAAGAAAGATGGCCAGTAGTCAAAAAACATTTTTCAAGGTTGCTGATTTTCATCATCGCCTGTATAATCGCGTTGGATTAAAAGAGATTATCCAACCCCTCTCACCCCCTGGGTGAGAGGCCCAGAAATTGTAACCGGAATGCATCCTTGAAAGGAGGCCCTCATGGCCATTAAAACCCGCGCCGAGTATCTTGCTTCTTTGAAGAAGCTTCGCCCTAACGTGCATAAATTCGGTGAAAAAATTGATGATGTAACCACCCATCCGGCCACTCGGCGGGTAGTGGAAAGCCACGCCCGGGCGTATGATGGGGCGAACGACTCTGGGCGTTCCAGCCTTTTCACCACCACTTCTGCCCTCACCGGAGAGAAGATCCATCGTCACAACTCGCTCATGCAATCTGCCGAGGATGTGATCTTTAACTCTAAGTTCAAACGCGAAATGTACCGGCTCACTGGCACCTGCACAGGAGCTCTTTGTGCTGGCTGGAATGGCATGAATACTATGTGGGCAGTGACTCACGAGGTCGATGGCGCCTTGGGGACCGACTATCACGACCGTTTGAAGAAATGGGTTCTTCAGGCTGAATCCGAAGGATGGACCATCGCCGGAGCTTTAACCGATGCCAAAGGCAATCGCAGCCTGAAGGCTTCCCAGCAGTCTGACCTCGATTCCAACCTTAGAATTGCCGCAGTAAGAGAAAACGGCATTGTCCTCAGAGGGGCGAAATTGATGATCTGCGGCGTGGCCGCCAGTAATGAAATCTTTCTCCTGCCCGGCGCGGCCTACGGGGAGGCGGATAAGGACTTTGCCGTGGCTTGTGCCGTCCCGCGGGACGTGAAAGGTTTGACCATTGTGGAGACCCGGCGCCCCAGCGATACCCGCGAACAGGAGGAGGGCTTTGATATTCCCACGGAAACCGGTATCACCCAGGCTTATTTGATCTTCGAAGATGTCTTCGTGCCGGAAGAACGGGTCTTCCTTTGCCAGGAATTCGCCTATACAGGTAAGATCATCCAGATCTTTACAGCCATCTACCGAGCCTGTATCGGAGCCTGCGTGGCTGGCCAGGGAGATGTCATGATCGGAGCCGCTGTCCTCATGGCCCGGGCCAACGGTCTTCCCGCCCGCACCTTCTCTTCCAAGTTCGTCGAAATGGCTGTCAATAATGAAACGACTTTTACCATGGGTGTCGGGTCCATCGCTCTGGGCAGCCGCCATCCATCTGGAATCTGGGTTCCTGACTCCCTAACCGCTCATGCCAACAAGATTCACGTAGCCACCCTGCCCTATGAGACCAAACGGCTCTGCCAGGAGATTGGCGGGGGGATCGTGGAAACAGGATGCTTTCCTTCTTACCGGGATTTTATGGATGCACGTTATGGGCCATTGGTTCAGAAGTACATCAAGGCTGGCTCGTGCAGCCCGGAAGCCCGCGCCCGGGCAGCTCGCCTGACCGAATGGCTGACTCTCGGAGCCGGAGTCCCGGGGTGCATGCATGGCGGTGGTTCTCCCGATGGCGCCAGACTGGTGGTCCGGTCCCTGACCCCGATGGAAAAGTATGCCGCCATGGCCAAAAAATTGGCTGGCATCAGCGAAGAAATCCTCGAACCCGGAAATTGAAATATTATTGGACGCAGATGTACGCAGATTTTCAGGATTTTTAATATTAAAAGATCGGCGTTTCTCATCAATAAAAACTTTTTCGGCGTATATCTGCGCCAAGCTTCGTCCTAAATTTTTCTGAGGAGAATAATATGGGTTTGATGACTGCCGAAGAATTTACGAAAAGCATCCAGAAGATAAAAGTGAATGCTTACCTGGACGGGAAGAAGGTGGAAAACCTTTACGCGAACCCCGTTACCCGCGCCGTGGTCGAGGCCACAGCCAAGCTTTATGAGCTGGCTGCCGACCCCAGAAATGAAGGGGTCATGACCGCCACCTCGCACCTCACCGGGCAGAAAATCAACCGCAACCTGCACGTGAACCGCTCGACCGGAGATTTGGAGCGGCGAGCCGACATGGCCCTGCTCACCTCTCAGACCTTGGGCACTTGCAATTACCGCTGTGTGGGTTGCGATGCCATTAACGCCCTGGCCAGCGTGACTGTGGAAATGGACCGGGTCAAGAGGACAGAATATAGCCGCCGTTTTAATGCTTTTTTACAGCGTACCCAGGAGAAGGACCTGGCGATAAGCGGGGCGGTAACCGACGCCAAGGGGGACCGAGCCAAGAGGATCCTGGAAGGCGATCCCGACATGTACGTCCATATGGTGGAAAGAAGATCAGACGGCATCGTCGTCCGGGGGGCTAAGATGCACCAGAGCGGTGCCTTCTGCGCCCATGAGACTCTGGTGATTCCTGGAGGAGCCTTACGGAAAGGGGAGGAAGACTATGCCGTGGCTTTTGCCGTACCCAACAGCGCGAAGGGAATCACCTACATCCTGCAATACAATGCGCTATCGGCCGAACGCGAAAAGGCGGAAGACATCTTTTACCTGGGGAATCCCCAGTTCGGCCAACGGGAAACCTGCCTGATGGTTTTTGACGACGTCTTCATTCCCGTAGAAAATGTTTTTATGTGCGGGGAAGTGGATTTTGCCGGCTCTCTCATCCAGCGCTTCGCCAAGACCCACCGGATGAATTGCGGCGGGGCCTGCAAAGTCGGATTCGCCGACATCATCATTGGCGCCGCCCAGTTGGCCGCGGAATACGCCGGTACGGAAAAGGCCCCGCACATACGGGAAGCGATTACCCACATGGTACGCATCTCCGAGGCTTCTCACGCCTGCGCCATTGCCGCGGCCGTAAAAGGGAAGGAAGAACCTTCCGGCTCGGGAGTGTTCATGCCCGATGACCTGTTCGGCAACGTGGCCAAGATTTCCACCGCCCATGGATTCTGGCAGATTATGGCCCTGGCCGGGGACATTGCCGGGGGTCTGGTGGTCACAATGCCATCTTTCCAAGAGCTGAAAAACCCGGCAACCAAAGGGTATGTGGAAAAATACCTGAAAGCGGCCGTGCCCGCAGAGAAGCGGATGAGGATCACCAAGGTCTTGCAGAACTGGACTGCCGGATTACATGGACCGGGGACTTGGCATGGAGCAGGGTCTACCCAAGCCCAGATGATTTCCCTTCATCGCGCTGCCAATCTCGAGGAAAAGAAGCGCATTGCCAAAAGGATCGCCGGGATCGAGGATTAAAACAGGAACATAAAAATCTTGCCCACCCCCAGTTTTGTGTTTTCGCCCGGGCTGGAGGGCCATGATCGAGGAATCATGGCGGGCAAAGCATTGACCCAGGGTCCCCGGTTTGCCTCCGTAGAGGCGGGCGGGGTCGGAGGAGAGCATAGAAATCCCGGTTGAAGCCCCGCTGTGCCCGATGAAGAACCAGTGCCTCTGATTCCGAGGGAATGGCCCTTCAGCCCGGGCTGGGAAGCTCCTACATAAAAAACTGGGGGTGGGCCAGACATAAAAATGTCTTGACTTCGCCCGGAAAATCTATTAAAAGAAGGTGAATTTTCCTTCCGTTCCCTCTTGCACTAACTTTCCTAAGAAAGGAGAAATGGGCCATGGACGGATACATGGGAAGCATTCTCCGGGTTAACCTGACGAAGCGAGAGTTCCAGGCCGAACCTTTACCACCCAAATTGGCCCGGGATTATATTGGCGGGACCGGGCTGGGAAACCGCATCCTCTATGATGAAGTCCCCCCTTCCACAGATCCTTTGAGCCCGGAAAATAAGATCGTCTTTGCCACGGGCCCTGTAACCGCCACCAATTATCCTTCCGGTGCCCGCTATCAAATCTGTTTCAAATCCCCCCTGACCGGCATCCTTTGCGATGCCAGCTCCGGCGGCTATTGGGGAGCGGATTTAAAGCGCGCGGGTTATGACGCTCTGATCGTGGAAGGAGCTTCCCCCGACCCTGTGTACCTATGGATCCACAACGGCAAAGTTGAGTTCCGCAATGCTTTCCACCTTTGGGGTCAGGATGCTTTAAAAGTCCAGGAGACCCTCCAGAGAGAGATCGGGGACGAGAGAATCCGGATCGCCTGTATCGGCCCGGCCGGGGAGAAGCAGGTTCTTCTATCCTGTATCATCAACGATGAAGGGCGAGCCCCCGGGCGCGGTGGCAATGGAGCCATTTTAGGGGCGAAAAAACTAAAGGCGATTGTCGTACGCGGCAACGGCACCTTTCCCATTCACGACCTGGAAGCTTATAACGCCCTCTGCAAGAAGATTGCGAAAGACAACGCTACCTCTCCAGCCGTCGCCAATATGCGGGAGTATGGAACCGCCCAGGTGTTGGATAACCTCTGGTCCATGGGCGACATCCCGGTCAAAAACTGGCAGCTTGGCCTCTGGGAGGAAGGCTGCAGGAACCTCGGAGGAAAGAAGATGAAGGAGACCATCCTGGTCCCCCATACAGCCTGCTACCGCTGCACCCTCGGGTGCTCACGCTGGGTGAAGATCGATGAAGGGCCATACAAGATGGATGGCCCGGGGCCGGAGTATGAAACCTTAGCAGCCTTAGGAACGATGTGCCTGGTTGACAATTTGAATGCCGTTTCTTTTGCTAATGACCTCTGTAACCGTTATGGCATTGATACAATTTCAACGGGGGTGGCCATTGCCTTCGCCATGGAGGCTTATGAAAAAGGGTTGATTAAAAAAGAAGATACGGGGGGAGTTGATTTAAAGTGGGGCGATGCCCAGGCCATGATCGCTATGGTGCACCAGGTCGGGAAAAAAGAAAAAATGGGGGCACTCTTGGGGCAAGGGGTCAAAAGGGCAGCGGAAAAATTGGGGGGGGATTCCTGGAAGTATGCTGTCCACGTCAAAGGGATGGAAAGCCCCATGCACGACCCGCGCACCTTCTTCAGCATGGGCTTAACCTATGCGGTGGGCCCGAGGGGAGCCTGCCATCTGCATGGCCACTCACCCTTATGGGAGGGAGTTCAGGATCCAGTTCCAGAATGGGGACTGAAAGGTACCTACCCCCTTTTCCAGAGTGAGGGCAAGGGCAATTTAGTTAAACTTTCCCAGGATTTGACGGCCGTGATCAATTCCATGGTCTCCTGCTACTTCCTGACTTTCATTCTCAAACCTTCAGACTTGGCCGCCGTTTTGACAGCGGCCACAGGAACGAAATATACCGCCCATAGTCTGCTTAAAGTCGGGGAACGCATCATGGCGCTCCACCGGGCGTACAACAATCGCTGCGGGATTAATCGCCAGGACGATGTGCTGGCCCCTCGCCAACTGGAACCGACCAAGGAGGGTGGTAACGCTGGCAAGGTTCCGAACATGGAGGTCATGACCAAAGAATTTTACAAGGCCAGCGGCTGGACTCCCAGTGGAAAACCTTCGCGGAAGACGCTCGAATCCCTCGGCCTCAAGGATGTTGCCCGGGACCTCTACGGGCCCAAAAGAAAATAAGGTTCAAGGAATCTTGATTATTACCCATTCGCCCTGCCGGTAATCTTCCGCCAAGACCTTTGCGCTCAAGAGAACGCCGCGCGGCATAGCCGCAACCAATGACCCCCTCACCCTTTCCCTCTCCCCGCCTCAGATGGGAGAGGAAGGGGGTGAAATGATCTCTATGGCAAAATAATCAATATGAATAATATGCAAACGCCCGGAACTCCCTTTTTTCCCTATCCGGCCGGAAAACTGCCTCCCGAAGAGCTTTCCAGGCTGCTTTCCCGTTATACCCGACAAGACCAAAGGGTGGTTGTTATGCCGGGCGTTGGGAGGGATGCCACGGTAATCTCCTTCCCGGATCGTTACCTGGTGGCCAAGACCGACCCCATCACCTTTGCCACGGACCAGATCGGCTGGTACGCCGTCCAAGTCAACGCCAACGATATAGCCGCCATGGGAGGGACCCCCCGGTGGTTCTTGGCCACCCTGCTCTTGCCCGCAGGGAAAACCGGTTTTGCTGAGGTGGAGACTATCTTTGCCCAAATTGCCGCAGCCTGCCAAGAACTGGGGGTTGTGCTCTGCGGCGGGCATACAGAAATTACTTACGGCCTTGACCGCCCGGTAGTCGTTGGCCAGATGTTAGGAGAGGTGGAGAAAGAAAAATTGGTCGTACCTGAACAAACCTGCCCTGGAGACGACATCATCCTTACCAAAGGAATTGCCATTGAAGGGACGGCTCTCATCGCCAGAGAGAAAAAAAGTTTATCCGAACTGCTGGGAGAGGATTTCATAAAACAATGCCGGAGCCTTCTGAAGGCACCGGGAATCAGTGTGGTACGGGATGCCCAAATCGCCAACCGTACGGGTAGGGTCCATGCCATGCATGATCCAACGGAGGGCGGGCTGGCCACAGGGCTTTATGAACTGGCTACGGCCGCCGGCGTCGGCATGATGGTGGAGATGGAAAGAATATTCATCTTGCCGGAGACAGCCGTACTTTGCCAAAAACTCAGACTAAATCCCTTAGGGTTGATTGCCTCGGGTGCTCTCTTAATCGCAGCCCCGGAAAGAGAAGCAGCCAAGATCATAGCAGCCCTTCAGGCCGAAGGGATTCCCGCATCCGTGATCGGAAAAATTCAGGAACAGGAGAAGGGAGTCAAGCTGGTGAGGCAGGGCAAGGTGGAGGATTTACCCGTCTTCAGCAGGGACGAAGTGGCCAGGTTTTTCGAAAGGAATGAATCATGCGTGGGATCGTGACCCGGTATAAGAATAAAAAGTTCGTCAAGGAGCGGGTGGAACTGGACGGCCATGCTTACGATAATTGTACTTTCGTGGAGTGTCTGATCGTCCTGGAAAAAGGAGAGACCGAGATAAAAAGCTGCGTTTTTCAAAAATCCCGCCTTATGCTCTTAGGACAGGCTCTGCAGATTGCCAAGATCCTCCAGAATTTTATCGGCGAGAAACCTCTGCAAGTTCTGGATTTTGCCGAACCGGGAATTTTTGGAAAAGAAACTTTCACCACAGAGGGCACAGAGAACACAGAGGAAAATAGGGTTAAGATAAAAGGCTAAAAAGATTGAGCAGCCTTCTCCGTGGCTGAATCGACCTGCCGTTTGAACCTGCTCTAGCATTGAAAAACGTTTTTAAGTATTTTTGATGACTCTGTGATCTCTGTGCCCTCTGTGGCAAATATTGTTTTTGAAAAAGGGGGGAAATGATCTTTAAAACTTATTGTGCCCGCATGGACCATGGGGGATGCGGGCTTCTCCTCCACGTAGAAAAAGGCCGGATCATCAAGGTTGAAGGTGACCCGGATTCTCCCTTGAATCGAGGGACGATCTGCGCTAAGGGAGTCGCTCAAATCGAGCGGCTCAATCATCCGGACCGGCTGCGGTACCCCTTAAAAAGAGCCGGGGCCAAAGGAGGAGGGAAATGGCAGAGAATTTCCTGGGAGGAAGCTCTGACCACGGTCGCCCAGAAGATCCTCGAAAGAATCAAGCAGCATGACGAGAGGGGTATCGCCTTTGCCCAGGGGACGCCCAAGGGCCTGGAGCTGTACATGATGATCCGGCTGGCCAATGGGCTCAAGGTTCCTCACGTGGTCACCCCTGGACCCATATGCCACATGCCCCGGGAGACGGGGGCCCTGATTACCTGCGGCTTCTTCCCAGTCCCGGATTACGACCATCCTCCCGCACTGGTCCTGGTATGGGGAAGTAATCTATTCCAGACCAACGAGGAAGGAATCATTGGGTCTCAATTGCGCCGGGCCCTGGATGGCGGCGCCCAGTTGATCACCATCGACCCGAGGAAGACTCTTTTAGCATCGAAAGCCCATCTTTGGCTTCAGCCCAGGCCAGGGACGGATCTGGCGCTGGCGCTGGGGATGCTGAAGGTAATCGTGGCGGAAGATCTCTATGATCGGGAGTTCGTAGAGAAGTGGACAGTGGGTTTTGATGAGCTAAAAACCCATTTACAAAAATATCCCCTGCAGCACGTTGCAGAAATCACCTGGATTCCAGAAGAAAACATTATTCAAGCCGCCCGCCTGTATGCCCGGACGAAGCCCGCTTGCATCCAATGGGGGAATGCCCTCGAGCACACTATAAACAGTGTGCAGTGCGTCCGGGCTTTGATGATCCTGAAAGCGGTCACCGGGAACCTGGATACCCCCGGGGGGAATGTGCATCGCACCAGCCCGCCGGTGATGCGTCCGGGAGAATTTGTCCTCAGCAAAAGTTTTGGCGATAAAGGAGAAAAACTCTTAAGCCCCGAGTTTCGCCTGGCGGCCCAGATGGGGTTTACCCCCAGCCAATCGATCATCAAAACGATCCTCTCCGGAAAACCACATCCCATCCGGGTGATGTATATCCAGGGGGGTAACCCCCTTTTGAGTTATGCCAACGCTAAAGAAACTTTTCAGGCCTTGCAACAACTCGCCTTCCTGGCCGTGGCCGAAATTTTCATGACCCCTACAGCCCAGCTGGCGGATATTGTTCTGCCAGCGGCCACGAATTTTGAGTTCGACGACATCGGCCATTATGGCTTACCCCACGGCTTTATCCTGGCCCGGCCCAAAGTTGTAGACCCGCCGGATGAATGCTGGCCGGATTCTCTGATGCTTAACGAATTAGGGAAGAAATTGGAAAAAGAGAAGTTGTTTTGGCCGGACCTGCGAGCGTGCCTGGACGATATTTTGAAACCGGCCAAGATAACCTTTGAGGATTTTAAAAAAGTGGGCATCCTGAAAGGAAAGTGGGCCTATAGAAGCTATGAAAGCGAAGGCTTCCCTACCCCCTCGGGAAAAGTGGAAATTTATTCCTCCCGGTTCGCCGAATGGGGATATGACCCTCTGCCCGTCTATTACGATCTGTTGGAATCTCCCAAGGGGGACCCTCAACTCACCCGTAGTTTTCCTCTGATCCTGACCTCGGCCAAAGACCCCCATTATTTTCATTCGGCCTACAGGAATATAGCTTCGCTGCGCAGGCTATCACCCGACCCGGTGGTACTGCTGAATCCGGAGACGGCGGTAAATCTTAGTTTACAAGAGGGGGATTGGGCTTGTATCGAGACTCCCATGGGAACGATTCGTCAGAAAGTGGCCTTTGACCCTGATTTGCACCCCACCGTGGTCATCGCAGCTTACGGGTGGTGGTTTCCGGAGCGGACGGATTTGGAGCTCTCTGGCTGGAAGGAATCGAACATCAATATTCTCACGGATAATAACCCCCCTTATGAGCCGGCCATTGGCTCAACGAATCTTAGGGCTGTGCCCTGTCGGGTTTACAAGGAATAAAGGCAAAGTATTAAACCACAGAGATCGCAGAGGTCATAAAGAATAATAGGGCAAAAAAATCGATAAAATATTTTTTTGTAACTCTGTGTCCTCGGTGGACTCTGTGGCAATTTATTTGGGATATTTATGGGTAAGGAAGAAGCGCATAGAAACTGGATCAAGTTCATCGGTACGGCGGGCGCCCGCTTCGTAGTGGCCAAACAACTGCGATCTTCCGGTGGCCTCTGGTTATCCTTTCAGGGGGTTAACCTCTACCTGGACCCCGGGCCTGGAGCCCTGGTGCGCTGCCTGGCCAGCAAGCCCAAACTCGACCCAACGAAACTGGATGGAATTCTCCTCTCGCACAAACATCTTGACCATTCAGGCGACATCAACGCCATGATCGAAGCCATGACGGAAGGTGGGTACCGCCGTCATGGTGTTCTTTTTGCCCCGGAAGATGCTCTCGAAGAAGATCCGGTTATTTTCCGCTATGTCCGAAGTTATGTGGACCAGACCAAGGTTTTAAAAGAGAATGGGAATTATGCTGTGGGAGGTTTGAAATTTTCCACGGCCGGCAGGCATATCCATTCCGTGGAGACCTACGGATTTAATTTTTACCTTTTCGGCCTGACGGTTTCTTGCATAACGGACACAAAATTTTATCCCGAACTCCTTTCCCAGTACCCCGGTGAGCTGCTCATCATGAATGTCGTCCTTCTCACCGAACCCCAACATCCGATTGACCATCTTTCCATCCAGGATGTAAAGGAGATCCTGAAAAAGTGCCGGGCTAAAACCGTTGTCCTGACCCACTTCGGAATGCGCATGCTCCAAGCCAAGCCATGGGAAATGGCGGAACGATTAAGCCAAGAGACCGGGTTAAAAGTCATTGCCGCCCGGGATGGGATGACCCTGGTAGTGGATGATTTATAGGGAACGGCTTAAACAAGTTGCTTTGGCGGGAGATGGCCTGGGAAAAATGGGAAGAGATTAAGCCGGCTTTAATGAAATTGATGAATCTGAATCCTGACCAGGACCCTGTCAAGGTTTTGGGAGTACCCAAAATATTCCAGTAAAGAAGGTGACCGATAAATTTGATTCCGATATAGGTTGAGGCGAAGGGGAAATCATGTCAACCATTCACTGCCAACGATCTTTGGAATCGGGTGGTCTTCAAGTAATGTGCTTCGGCGGTCCAGCCATTCCCGCATGTTATGTTGCTGGTAAATACGGATAAGGGTCTTGAACAATTCCTGCCCGGTCACACCATTCCGCCGCAAAAGGTTCAACTCGCGGTTGACGGCCGTGGTAATGGTTCCGCGAAAGGCCTTTTCCAACATGTTAACCTGAGCTATTACGTCTTCATCTGCAGTTACGACGGCAGAAGCTCTGGATGGTTTACACGAATCCATTTTTCTACATCTTCACGCAGCATTTTTGCCAGATTGAGCATTTCGTTCGCTTCCATATCTGAAACCGCTCCAGCCCGCTCATAACCGCCGATGTTTCTTTTCTTTCGAAACCGGTCGAATTGCTCAAGCAGACTAAGATCAGCCTCAAGGGTTAAGGCAAGCGATTGAATGATCCGATAATGGTGGACTTCCCGTGCTGCTCGATACCCCGATGCAGCCAATGCTGCTGTTGCCGCTTGCAGAGCCGCATTGTAAGCAATGCTAAACCGCCAATCGGTGCTGAGCCCTGGGGTTTGGCAGTCGGCAAGATCGCGGTCTGCTAAACCAAGCAAGTCTAAGATTTCCTGCGCGCTGGGCTGATGTTCAATCAGCCAGCCGTTTTTGAGCCAGTCTCGTAAGCTCACGCTCGTCTCCGATGAGGAAGATCTTGTTTTCCTTTAAGACCATTTTGAGGAAATGATTGCCTGCTGCCAGTTTCGATTGAAATTCATCAGATGGATAAACGGTAGGGTTGATTTCACGGCTGAGCTTTTCCTGGGCTTGCCTGAGCACCGAGACAATCTCAGCGAAGGTCACGATACCGATTATTAGAACATCTATATCGCTATTTTGTTTCTCTTCTCCTCGAGCAAAGGAACCGTAAATGAGGGCAATTTTTATGTGGTCAGCAAGAGGTGTAAAGGCCGCCCGCAGCACGTCGCCCACGCCAGCCGTTTTAACCACCAAACTTTTTAGCTCCTCAAAGACAGGACAATCAGGATTGGCCTGGTAATAAACATTTCGCCCACGTCCTATGCGACGGATAATCCCCGCCCTAAAAAGTTGCCCCACCTCCCGCTGAACAGCTCCCAGACCGGCGCCGGCGGTACGGCTGATCTGTCTGAGATAGAAAGTTTCATCGGTGTGGGTATAGAGTAGGGATAGAACAGCACGTCGGGTTTTGCCAAACAGAGTGGATGATATATTATTGCTCTTATCTTTTGTACTCATATTGGGTACGATTGTACCTTTTCTGGTTACAAGATTCAAGATTCTCTTTTATTCCCTTAGACATCTTCCTCTTCTGCAATTTGCTTTCCTCGGGTTTTTGGGTTCAGGCTGCTTGCTTTTTTGAGCCGCGCGGAAACCAAGTTAAACCATAATTCAGGCCAAAGATTGGAGCCGGTTGCGGAGGGTACCGATGCCATCAATGGACACCTCGACTACATCCCCTGGATGCATTGGGCCGATTCCGCTGGGGGTCCCCGTGCTGATGATATCCCCGGGGAAGAGGGTCATGCATTGGGAGATGTAGTGGACTAAAAAGGGAACGGAGAAGACTGTATTTGCGGTTTGGCCTTCCTGCATCAGTTTCCCGTTCAGATAAGTGCGAACCGTGAGCTGCGATGGATCGAGATCAGTGGCAATACACGGCCCAAAAGGAGCAAAGGTGTCGAACCCTTTGGCTCGGGTCAGCTGACCTTGAACCCGGGTCAAGAGCCGTTCGGTAACGTCGTTAAAGCAGGTGTAGCCCAGAACGTGGTCCAGTGCTTCCTCCTGGGTGATATCCTTCACCCGGTCCTTGATGACCACGGCCAGCTCCCCCTCATAGTCCACCCGCTGGGCAACCCGGGGGAAGAAGATTGGATCTTCCGGGCCGATGATCGCAGTGAGCGGCTTGATAAAATGGCTGGGAAACTTGGGGATCTCTTCCTTGATTTCCTCAGCATGGTCGCGAAAATTCAGGCCGATACATATAATCTTCGAAGGCTCAGCCGGGGGCAGAAGGCGGACTGCGGAAAATTTATGCTTCGCCGAAGAGGTCTCAAAATCTCCAAAGATGGATCCGGAGATCTCACGGATGAAATCGTCTTCCCAGATTCCGTAACCAATTCGATCCTTCATTTGAAAGCGCACAAATTTCATGT
>JAURYC010000153.1 GCA_030654105.1 Deltaproteobacteria bacterium | reverse complement strand
GATGTAAACAGATTATCAGGATAAAATAAAAATAAAATAATTATCTGCGGTTATCTGCGTAAATCTGCGTCCTATTAAATTTTACCTAATTCCAATCAGAACCCCTCTGGGCATCACTATCAAAAGCGGAACGCAGCGTGATCATGATGGGTCCCAGGTCTTTCTCGGGGAAGATTCCCGGAGAAGGGGTCTGTTGTTGGGAGCTAAAACTTAAGGATAAAGGGAAAACCGCCGGCTGGCTGAAATGACCGGCCTTATCCTGGATCTGGACGGTAAGAGTAAGACTGACAAAATTCAACCCTTGAACGCCCACCGTGTTCAGGTAAATATAACCGGATAGATCCTTGCCGCCGCCCTCTTTGATTCTCGTGATGCTTACCGGATAGCCTGCCATTCCAGGCTGAGCGATGGTGGCATAAATATTTTTCATATCGCCATCCGGATCGGATGCCTTCAAGTAAACCTTCCACGTATCCCCTGGCCTTAGTTGTTTGGAAGCAAAAGACTGGGTTATTACCGGAATGGACTTTCCATACTTCTCTTCCCTTACTTCCATGCCGCCCAGAGCCGCGCACCCCATAGTTAGGAAAAGGAGAGCAACAACGGCAATAATTTTTTTATACATTTTTTAACCTCCTGATTTTTTTCATTAAATTTTAACCCTTCCTTTTAGCCAAAGTAAAGGGTTTTCCCCAAGGGATTGGGTAAATATCGCTCTTTTACATTCCAATTATTTAGATGCTAAGAGACCCCCCAAGGATTTCGGGTTTTTGTATACAATGGTAAACTTAAAGGGTAAAATGAAATAAACCCTTTGCATAACTTTAGTCACTTTCGTTCACTTTAGACACTTGATTATGGGACTGCCTGCTTGGTTTCAGATAAACGGAGGTTCGGTTTATAGACCTGATCCTGATCTGGCTAACAAAAAGATCCGCCTCCTTTTTGTAGACCGGACGCTGCAAGCCATAACCGGCCTAATGAAAGAGTTTATCTTTTCGGAAATCCACGCCCAAAAATTAGGAATATTGCAAGGACTGGATGCGCGGGCCAAACTCTTGGGAATTTTAATCCTCGTGGTCGGCGTGAGCCTTATCCATTCCATTCCCCTGATTTATATCCTCTACGGACTGACCCTGATTTTGGCGGTCACCTCCCATATTGAAATAACCTTTTTCCTTAAAAGGGTTTGGCTCATCCTTCCGCTGTTTGTGGGAATCATCGCCCTGCCGGCTACTTTGAACATTTTTACCCCGGGAGAAACGGTAGTATCGATTTATTCCCTGGGCAAGGCCTATCACTTGGGTCCCTATTCCATTCCCCCAGAGATTACCCTGACCAAACAGGGAATTGCTGCGGCCCTGCTCCTAATTGGCCGGGTAGCCACTTCCATGTCTTTGGTTCTACTCTTGACCCTGACCACTCCGTGGGCCGACCTGCTCAAAGCTCTCCGCTTAGTGCGGGTTCCGCAAATCTACGTGCAGACTTTGGGCATGGCTCTGCGCTACTTAATGCTTCTATCGCAGGCTGTAGGAGAAATGCATATCGCCAAAAAAAGCCGCACGATCCGTTTGGGAAGAACCCCAACGGAGCAGCGCTGGATCGCTGCGCAGGTAGGGGCGCTCTTTAAACGCTCTATGCAGTTAAGCTTCGAGGTTCACCGGGCCATGATGGCTCGTGGTTATCAGGGAGAGGTACGCATCCTGAGCGTTTTTCACGTTAGGAAGAAGGATTATTTCTGGGTGGCTTTCTGTGTGATCCTTTCAGGGATTTTGATTTATTGCGGCAGGTGAAACGAAAACCCCAATTAATTATGGAACAAAACCTCCAGACATCTACACCGATCTTTGAGCTGCGGGGTGTGGAATACGCCTTCGACGGCAAATTTACCGCCCTCCGGTCAGTGAATTTGCAGGTCGGAGCAGGGGAATGTCTGGCCATCGTGGGAGCCAACGGCTGCGGCAAGTCTACTCTCCTGCATATCTTAGATGGATTACTCTTCCCCACCAACGGGGAGGCCTGGGCCTTCGGTCGTAGGCTCACGGAAGAAGGGTTCCGGGAAGCTTCCTTTACGGCTTTCTTCCGCCAGCGGGTGGGCCTCCTTTTTCAGAATCCGGACGTCCAACTCTTTTGCCCGA
The DNA here is from genome assembly GCA_030654105.1 of Deltaproteobacteria bacterium. Classification (NCBI taxonomy): domain Bacteria; kingdom Pseudomonadati; phylum Myxococcota; class Myxococcia; species Deltaproteobacteria bacterium. The sequence continues at coordinate 886 of JAURYC010000153.1, read as the reverse complement.
CGGTCCTGGATGAAATCGCTTTTGGCCCTCTGCAATTGCATCATTCCCAGGAAGAGGCATTGGAGAAAAGTCTGGAAATGATGAAGATGCTCGGGCTGGAGAAAATTGCCCGGCGTTCCCCCCATCAACTCAGTGGAGGAGAAAAGAAAAAGGTGGCTTTGGCTTCGATGCTGGCGGTGAATCCTGACGTCTTGCTTTTGGATGAGCCTACGGGAGGACTGGACCCGCGGACCCAAGTCTGGCTGATAGAAGTTTTAGGGGAATTACACTCCCTTGGTAAGACCATCATCACCGCTACCCATGACCTCTCCATCCTCGAAGAAATTGCCGACCGGACCTTTGTTATGGGAGAAGGCCACACCATTGTTGCCGAAGGCCCCCCCCGTGCAATTCTGGACAATTTCGACTTGCTCCTCAAAGTTAACCTGATCCATGAGCATGTTCACGGCCATGATGGATTCCTGCACTCCCACGGTCACCTACATTTCTTTACCCACCGCCATGGGCATGAACAAAAAGAATAAGGAATACTGCCTTGTGCTCCCGAGAGATTCCCCCTCTCGTCCGGGCCGGTATCACCCTCCGAAATTGAGCTTGACATAAGGGCTATGATTCTGATATGAAAAAATGCTTTGGATTTAAAGTCTAACCCGGCATAGCCGGAACCAAAGGGGTAAAGATCGGAAATCCGAAATCCTAATATCTAAATCCTAAACAAATCCCAAATCCAAATTTCCCAAACTATTTGGTCATTCGTGTTTTGATATTGTTTCGTATTTAGTGCTTAGTATTTAAGGAAGCGTGGTCGGGAGCGCTGCAGACGCTCCTCCACGCTAACCGTTTACACGGTCAAACCTACCTGGACGTGGAGAATGAAGTTACCTTC
>JAURYC010000152.1 GCA_030654105.1 Deltaproteobacteria bacterium | reverse complement strand
CTGTCCAATCCTTTCGCCCCCTTCTCTTCATCCCTTGGATCATTCTTAGGTATTTAGTCTCCACATTCATTCTCTCTATATTAGAGCTTCATTATAGACGATTTTGGGGATTGGAAGTTACCAATCATCAATTACGGTTTGAAGTCATTAAAAAAACCCCACCTCTCTTCTTCGGAAATGGGGTTTCATTTTCCAAGGGCCATAAGACCCCCCTGTGAGTTAAATCCTGACGATACTTGGGGTAGGCTACGGTTTCAGATGGATAGTATCCAGATTGGAGGGGCAAGTCAAGGGGGGAAAGGAAAGCCAAAAAAGGGACAAGGGGAAGCACCCCTTCTGCACCCAAAATCCAGTGGACTCCTGTGCTAAAATTGTGATAGAAGAGAATCAAAAAGACCGGAACAGATAGAATAGACTGGACTAGATGTAAATAGAATTTTCCTGATTTTTAGCCAGGTTACGGGAAAACCGGACCAATATCAAGGGGTTAAAAAAACTACGGTTTTCGCTCTTAGGATCCAGTGGGGTAACCCGTAGGGGTTTAAATCCCCTCTCTCGCACTACCTCTGATCTTTCCCTGAAAAAATTCCAAATTCTCAAAAATATATAAATCAACAAGTGTTACTTGTCAACATTCCATTTTTTCCGACCTAATACTTAATTACTTATGCCTGAACCCATGTACATGCACAGGTACGGCAAAAAAAGGTAGGGCCGCCTCAGATGCGTGAAGTTCGGTGCTGAGTCGCCTATATTGTCAGTGCGGTGTGATAGCCCTCACTGATAGCTTCGTGGATGTTGCGCGGCGCAACACAATCACCGATGGCGTACGTGGCAGTTATCTTGTTTTTAATCTCTTGGTAGAGCCCCTGGTTGGGCACCGCTCCTGCGGCAAGAACAATCGTATCTGCCTCAAGGGTCTTCCTTTGCCCCTCTTTTGTGGTGATGGTTAAGCCCTGCTCGGTGGCTTCATGGTAGGTCACGCCGGTGAGCATGGTGACCCCCTGATCTTTGAGCCTTTTCAGCAGGGGGGCTCTAACACTGGGGCCTATTTTGAGTGCTACCTCGGGGCCACGCCTTACCATGGTAACCCGCCTTTTTTGCTGGGCAAGGAATTCCGCGACCTCACAGGCGACCAGTTCTGCCCCGATGATCACCACCCGTTTCCCCACTTTGGCTTTACCTTCCAGTACGGCTGTGGCTGCGGCGGTCCTGACCTTGGCCAGCCCTGGGATCTCGGGGGTAAGCTTGCTTGAGCCGCTGGCGATCACCGTGGCATCCGGTGCCAGCCTGGCGATGGATGCAGCAGTCGCTTCTCGGCCTAGCTCGACGCTAACGCCGAGGTTCTTAAGTTGGCTGGATAGATACGCCTTCAGTGCCTGAATTCTATCCTTGTGCGGGGCAACTGCTGCTGCAATTAACTGGCCACCCAGCTTGGTTTCTTTCTCCCACAGGATTACCTGGTGGCCTCTTAGGGCAGCTACCCGGGCTGCCTCCATGCCCGCCGGGCCACCACCAACCACCAGGACTTTCTTGGGTTTCTCTGCCGGGGTAATCTGCTGAACTCCCTCCTTTCCCATGGTAGCATTAACGCTGCAGCGGAGGCCCCCCACCGGGTTATAACGTAAATCGTCGCGGCAGAGCATGCAGAGAATACATGGACGGATGTCCTCTATCTTTCCACTGGATATTTTGTTCGGAAGCTCCGGGTCGGCGAACAGTGCTCTCCCAAAAGCAATCAGGTCTGCTTTACCGGTGGCCAGTATTTCCTCACCGGCTGCTGCGGTCATTTTGCCTACGGCAATCACCGGCACCCTGACTACTTGCTTGATGCCAGCAGCCAGATGGGCGATTGGTGCCGGGGTGAATACGGCTGAGGTCGGGTTGACCGGGGAGGCTGGACCAGTAGCCGTGACATGTATGGCTACCGCACCGGCTGCTTCAGCCAAGCAGGCTACTTCCTTTGCCTGATCCAGGGTCTCGCCCCCATCGACGCCATATTCCTGGCCGTTGATACGGCACCAGACAGGATAATTCGGCCCCACTGCTTCTTTCACGGCCTTGATAACATTAATCAACAGACGGGCGCGGTTCTCAGTGCTACCGCCATAAGCATCTTGACGGTGGTTGGAAGCAGGGGAGATAAACTGGTCGATGAGATAACCGTGGGCACCATGGATTTCCACCCCGTCAAAGCCGGCGCGCTTCGCCCTCAGGGCAGCCTGGACAAATAAGTTGATTATTTCGGTTATTTCGCCAGGAGTCAGTTCCCGGGGCGTCTCACCCCCTGGTGCCGGGATTGCTGAAGGTGCCACCGGCTGAACACCGGTGGTTTGGGGGTTGACTACTCTTCCGGCATGGACCAGTTGAACTGCCGCTTTGGCATCATGGCGGTGAATCGCTTCGACCAGCTGGCTCAGGCCGGGGATGAACTTGTCGTCGCTGATGCCATGTTCGTTGGGCAGGAGCTGCCCCGCCGGGTGAATATAGCTGGCCTCTAGGATGACAAGGGCTACCCCTCCCTTGGCTCGCGCCTCGTAGTATCTCCGACTGCGGTCAGTAACATAGCCATCATCACTGGCGTAGCGGACGACCATTGGGGGCATTACCATACGGTTCTTGAGCCGCATCTGGCCGATCATAATAGGCTGGCAAAGCTTCTTTTCCATTTGTTGCTACCTCTCTGGAAACTCCTCTGATTTTTTCATCTCAAAACTTTCTTATTAAAAATTTAGCCCTTTGACTTGCTTTTTAGCGACTTCTTCCGACACGGATGCCCAGCCAGCGCAGCCATGAAGAGAAACGGAAAAAATAGGGGTAACCCGTAGGGGTTCAAATTCCCTCTCGCGCACTCCCTCTGATCCTTTCCTGAAAAAATTCCAAATTCTCAAAAATATATAACTCAACAAGGGTTACTTGTCAACATTCCCTTTTTTTCCTTTTTTTTCGGCATAACACTCAATTACTTATGCCCGAACCCTGTAGATACATAAAACAGGCAGGGGAAGAATATCCTTGCTTCGGAGAAACTGGTTTGGTAATGTGTTCGGCAGATAGCCGGGAACGTTTTTCGGCCTGCCAGGTAAAAATCATTATAGGATCGGCGAGGTGAAAGATGAAGAGAGCGAAGACCGACGAACTTTTACAGTGGGATCGTGACCATCTCATCCACCCTATGTCGCCAATAGGATCGACCCGGGGGATCGTGTTCGAAACGGCGGAAGGGATCATCCTGCGGGACACAGAGGGAAGGGAATACATTGATTCCAGTTCTCAGTTGGTCAATGTAAATATTGGCCATGGCCGGAAAGAGGTGATTGAGGCCATTGTGGAGCAATTGGGTAAGCTCCAGTATACAACAACCTACTGGGGGTTTACAAATACGGCCACCATCCTCTGCGCCAAGAAGCTTGCCGAGATCACTCCTCCAGGCCTGAAACATTTTTTCTTCACTTCGGGCGGATCGGAGTCAGTGGAGACCGCTTTCAAAATCGCCCGAAATTATTGGCATGCGAAAAAGCCTGAGAAACATAAGATCCTCAGCCTCTACCATTCTTTCCACGGGGTCTCCTTCGGAACGCTCAGCGCCACGAGCCTGGGAATGGGCCGGTTAGGGAAGAGCTTCGGTCCTCTGGTACCCGGGTTTTTGCACATCCCCTCGTACTACTGCTACCGTTGCACCTTCGGTTTGGAATATCCGAGATGCCAGATTAAGTGCGCCGACTTTCTGGCCGAGACGATTGCCAATGAGGGTCAAGACAGTGTGGCCGCCTTCATCGCTGAGCCGGTACAGGGATCTGTCGGGATGATCAGCCCGCCGCCGGAGTACTGGCCGAAGGTACGGAAGATCTGTTCGGAAATGGGAATTCTTTTGATCGCTGATGAGGTGATGTCCGGCTTTGGGCGCACGGGCAAGCTCTTCGGCGTGGAAAATTGGGAGGTGATTCCGGACATCATGACCATGGCCAAGGGGATCACCAGCGGCTACATTCCCTTCGGGGCCGTGGCCATTGGGGAAGAAATTTATCAAGAGCTCCAAAGCCGACAAACCCCCTTCCTCCATGGATTCACTTACAGCGGTCATCCCGTGGGGTCGGCGGCGGCCATAAAAGACATGGAGATCATCGTCAAGGAAAAGTTAGCGGACAACGCGGCCCGGATGGGGCAATACGCTCTCCACCGTTTGCAGGAAGAATTCCTACCCCTTCCTTGGGTGGGAGCCGTCAATGGCTTAGGCCTGATGATCGGAATTGAATACGTGGAGGACAAAAAGACCAAAGCCATTTCTAAGAAAGTCTTGGCGATCTCTCAGAAGATTCAGGACCGGGCTTTGCAAGAGGGACTCTTCCTGCGGGTCTTTGGAAACCGGGTAACCCTTAGCCCGCCGTTGATCATCAATAAGGAACAGATGGATAAAATTCTGGACATCCTGAAACCAATCCTAACTGACCTTCCCAATTTGGTTTAACAGGAGGCTCTTGCAAAAGTATTTTTTTGTGGTTCGACAAGCTCACCACGAACGGAAAAACTAAATAATTTCAACCTAAGCCCGTTCACCCTGAGCCTGTCGAAGGGTAAATTACGGACTTTTGCAAGAAGCTCACAGGTGAACAGGCATGCTCCCATGTAGGACCTTGAACCGAAGGGTCATCCCTTCAGCAGTTTAAGCAAGGCTTGAGCCACCTCTCTGGCAAAGGATGGATCATTGATATGAAGGGCCTTCTCAATAACAAGGATACGGGAAGGTAGGTTTCTTTTTAAAGCTTCAACGAAGGCCCGGTCCGCTTCAGGGTCATAAAAGGGTTGCCCGGGAGCATCGATGGCGGAGACCCCCCCCAACGGAATGTACACCACTGTGGGACCTGTCGCCCGGGATAGCCTCCGGGCCATGATCTCTCCCAGCTGTCTGTTCTCCTTTACGCTGGTGCGCATCAGGGAGGTAGCCGGGTTGTGCTGGTAAATCAGACGATCCCGGAATTGGGGGGGAATGGCATCGGGGAAATAATTGACCATATCCATGGCTCCGGGAACTACCACCTGGGGAATTCCCATTTCCCCGGCTTTTTCCAGACGGTGCGGGCCGGCGCTTTCTTTACCTCCCAGGAGTTCATCGGGCAGCTCGGTGGTGGTAATATCCAGGACGGCCTGGATCTGCCCTTCTCCGATCAGCTGCTCCATGGCCATGCCCCCCGGGCCGTTGGCGTGGAATACCAGGACCTCAAACCCCTTCTCCTCCAGGATTTTTTTGGCCTCTGTGACGCAGGGCGTGGTCACTCCGAACATGGTGGTTGCGATAAGGGGACGGTCTGGGGAAACACTTTCTTCTTTTCCTTCTACCATGCCACAGACGGCTGCGGCCGCGTTGCGGAGGATTCGTTTGCTGATCCGATTAAGCCCGGAGATGTCCACTACCGAATACATCATGGTAATATCCGAGGTCCCCACATAGGGGCGGACATTTCCCGAAGCCATTGAAGAGACCATGACTTTGGGTATTCCCACAGGTACCGTTCTCATGGCACTTGTGCCGATGACCGTTCCTGAGCCTCCCCCTAAGGAAATAATGCCCAGGATCTCTCCTTGGTCGAAAAGTTCTCGGGTAACCTTTGCTGCCCCTCTGGCCATGACCGCCACGGCCTGCCCCCGATCTCTCTGATGCACTAACTCCTGAAGGGATTTCCCTCCGGCAGCGGCTACTCTTTCATTGGATATATCCACGATGGGGGGGGATGGTTGGAGAATTCCGGTATCGAGGGTCCGGATCTTCTGGTTCCGGGAAAAGATCTGATCCCGAATAAAGTTTAATTCCTCGACCTTGGTGTCGAAAGTGCCAATGATGAGAATATACCGTTCCATCAAAAACCCCAGATAAATCAGGAAAATTTATTAAATCCCCCCGTCCCTCGTTTATAAAAGGGGGGCGAGGGGAGATTTCGTGGCTGCTAGATCTAGGCGCGTTGAACTACTTTTGAATTTTTTGAGCTTTGAACTTTTTTGTTATCTTCTGGATGGCTTCCTCTGTCGGAAGGCGTTCGATGGAAGAAGCACCGACGAAACCGACTGCCTGGGTGTGCCGGTAGATGTATTCGGTTCCTTCCGGCCCCTCGATGGGTCCCCCGTGGGCCAGACAAAGAACGTCGGGATTGGCTGTCAAAGCCGCTTGGAAGATCTTCTTGCACCTTTTTCCCGCCTCTGCGAGCGTCATCGGCCGTTGGGAACCTACCGATCCGCCGCTGGTCGTCTTCATGTGGGCTACGACGGCGTCGATTCCCTTTTCGGCCATCATCTTCGATTCTTCCGGGTTGAACACATAAGCCATGGTGAAGAATCCAAGCGATCCGGCTATGCCCATGACCTCGGCTTCCCTCTTGTAGCTCATTCCCAGGTCTTCCATGGACCGCCGGAAATCACCGTCGATCCTTCCCACCGTGGGGAAATTGATGACTCCCGAAAAACCTACAGTGAGCAACTCCTTGAGGAAGGTTTCCATATCCCGGGTTAGGTCATAAGCGCAGATCCCGGCAATTACCGGAGCGTTGCGGACTATGGGAAAGACGTGGCGCAGGCCCATCTCTTTAACGACCGCGTTGGCGTCTCCGAAGGGCATGTAACCCGCGATCGAGGGAAGGCCGTCCATGCGATACAGCCCCGAGTTATAGATGATAATGAGGTCCGCTCCTCCAGCCTCGGCAAATTTCGCGGAAAGCCCGATCCCTGCCCCGGCAGCCACGATGGGTTTTCCTTTCTTCGTTTCCGCCCGCAGCCTATCGCAAACTTCCTGACGCCCATACTGTTTTCCCAATTTTTTCTCTCCTGACCCGGCGTAG
>JAURYC010000151.1 GCA_030654105.1 Deltaproteobacteria bacterium | reverse complement strand
ACTCGAAACTTTATTTCCTCTTCAACAAGGTGGCCAACCCCTTTTGCAAGGTCTCGGGAAAATCCTTGGCCGTGATCAAAAGGCTCTGGACGTAAGCCTCGATTTCCATATGGGCCATTTTGTCAAGGCCCGCCCCCCAGTCAATTGCCCGCTTGGCCAGGCCGAGTGCCAGGGAAGGTCTTTGCAGCAGCTTATCGAGAAAGGCTCTGGTTTTTTCTTCCAGGGTTGCTTCGGGGAATATCTGGTTAACCAGGCCGATCTCGTAAGCTCGTTTAGCCGGAAGCATATCCCCGGTCATTATCATTTCCTTGGCCCATACCGGGCCGAGCATGCGCGTCAAGCGCGTCGTACCGCCGCAATCCGGAATTAAACCCAGGATGATTTCGGGTACCCCCAAGGTGGCGTTCTCGCCGGCGAGGCGAAAGTCAGCCGTCAAAGCCAGTTCCAGACCAAGGCCGCCGCAGAAACCATGTATCTTGGCCACTACGGGTTTCTCGATGCGTTCGATCTTGTTAAGAATAGAATGGATGGCATCAATGCCTTCCCGTAAGCGAATTCCCGGGGCTCTCCCATCGTCTCGGGCCACGGTGGCCAGGTAGTTAAAGTCGATGCCGGCAGAGAAAGCCGTTCCTGCACCTTGCAATAAAATAATTCGGGCTTCAAGGTCAAGGCTGAGTTCGGAAAAAGCTTTCTGGATTCCTTCCAGGATTTCTCCGTTGATGGCATTCCGTTTTTCCTGACGGTTGAGAGTGATGGTGCCAATACGATCTTTCACTTCCCATTTAACGAGTTGGCTCTCCATAACAACTCCTCCTTATTCTTTGAATCAAAAGGATTCAAGGGAAAAAATCTTGTTTGAACGTTTACTTCTTTAGGTCTTCAAGAACTACACTTGAAGCCTTGACTCCTCGACCCCTTTTTTTAAGCCCGCTCAATTCAGCAATGTCGCTGATGATCCGGCGGGTAAATTCTGGCCCATCGGCTTCCCCATCGGCGTACAAAGGCCAGCCAATTTTTACCTGCACCTCGGTCCTAAATTTCCTGGCATCATATCGAATTCCCATGGGGATAAAGGGGATCCTTTTCCCCCCCTTCCAGCCCATTTTCTCCTGAACGCGCAGGATACGTTGGATGAAACGATGCTTTCCCCAGCCCATGGAGTTGGGGTAATAGGTCCCTTCCGGAAAAAGAACGATGAACTCTCCTTTTTTTAAAAGCTCTTCCACGTAACGGAAAGAATCCAGGCTTTTTAAGGGTTTTTGGCGATCTATGGGGATACCCCCTAAGAAGGAGATAAAATGGCGAATCACGGGATAGACGAAGAGTTCTTGCTTGGCAATGAAATTCAACGGTTTTTGAGCAGCCAAGCCAATGATGGGGGTGTCCGTCCAGAACTGATGTTTCGGCAAGAGGATCCCGGGGCCATCCATGGGGATTTTTTCCTGGCCGTCCACCTTCAGGCAGTAAATCGTGTGCAGACTGGCATGGCTAATGATCTGGACGATTCGGTAGAGCAAATCGTTTCGGCGAAGGCTCAATTCCATTCCTTTCCAATCCTTAACGGTCCCAAATTAGCATAGGCAGGCAGGGGAATCAACAAGATATGGGTGGAAGAATCAATGCCTTATGATAATTCGCCAAGCTCTTCTATGGCTGAGTCAAGACGAAAGTGCGAGAAGGTCGGGAAATAGCGGCTACATGAAAAACTGGGAAAGGGCAATAATCTTTTCCCCCTTGACGCCTTGATAGGGGCTAGAGATAATTAAAGAAGTGCCAAACTACATCAACCTCAAAAAGGGAGGGCAACATGAGCCAGAAAGTCATCGATCTTTTGAATGCCGCTCGCTCCAGGGAATTGGCCGCTATCAGCCAATATATGATTCAGCACTATGAACTGGAAGATAGCGATTTCGGCAAGCTGGCGAAAAAAATGAAGGAAATTGCCATCCAGGAGATGAAGCATGCGGAAGCGCTTGCGGAGAGGATTCTGTTCCTGAAGGGGACTCCCATGACCAAGCCCGATGCGGAAGCCAAGAAAGGCCTGGAAATTGAGGCCATGTTGACCACGGACATCGCCCTGGAGAGTCAGGCGATCAAAATGTACAATGAGGCGGGGAAACCTGCGCCCAGGAAAAAGACCAGATTTCCAAACAATTGTTCGAAAAACTCCTCGGTGAAGAGGAAGAACATCTCAATTTCTTCGAAAACACCAAGGAACATCTCGCGAAACTGGGGGCTGTATACCTGGCCAGCCTCACCGGCGCATGAGAATAAAATGACGGCTCCGTCTCCCGCCTGAAGTCGGAGACGGAGCCGATTGAAGATCAAAGAAGATGGCTTCGCAAAAAGTCTTCAGATAGATGGCAATGTAAAAAGCTCTCCGCCTTAGGCGGACAAGGCGCGCAAATCCTGAGGAGTGAGGCGTACTTTCAGGTACGCCGCAACGACAAAGGATGCAGCGCAATCCGCCTCAGGCGGACAGATGGACTTTTTACGAAGCCATCAAAGAAGGTTGGCTACTTTTTTGATGGCGCAAAGTTCTCCGCACATGGTACAGACATCGCTTTCTTTGGGCATGCGGGATTCGCGGAGTTTACGCGCCCTCTCTGGATCTACTGCAAGCCGGATCTGTTCCGGCCAGT
>JAURYC010000150.1 GCA_030654105.1 Deltaproteobacteria bacterium | reverse complement strand
GCCATACCCGCCATCAATTCTCCATGGAAATGGCCAGGAAACCCCATACCTGCTCCGAATGCCACAAAGGACCCGACGTTCCTGCGTATGGTGTCTATCAGGTCAGCAAGCATGGAAATCTTTATTCCTCTATGGGTAAGGAATGGGATTTCCAGGCGGTCCCCTGGACAGTTGGAAAGGATTTTTCCGCACCGACCTGCGCTGCCTGCCATGTCAGTCTGATCGTCAACGAGGTCAATGAAGTAGTGGCCGAGCGGACGCATCAGATGAATGACCGGCTTCCCTGGAGAATCTTTGGCCCCATCTATGCTCACGCCCACCCCAAGTCTCCGGATACGGCCGTTATCAAGAACAAGGCTGGATTGCCACTGCCCACCGAACTTTCCGGAGAACCGGTTTCTCAATACCTGATTGATGCCAAGGAACAGGAGAAAAGGCGAAACGCTATGCAAGATATATGTCGCACCTGCCACAGCGATGGATGGGTCCAAGGTCATTTTACGCGTTTTGAAAACACCCTCAAAACCACCAACGAGATGACCCGAGCCGCCACGGAAATCCTTTTGACAGCCTGGAAGACTGGGGCGGCTAAAGGCCCGGCTCAAAACGACAGCATCTTCAATGAGGCCATCGAGAAAAAATGGGTGGAACAATGGCTCTTCTATGCCAACTCCACCCGCTTCGCTTCGGCCATGGCCGGAGCGGATTACGGTGTCTTTGCCCACGGCCGCTGGCATATGAGCAAAAATCTTCAAGAAATGATGGAATGGCTGCATTCAAAATTGCGGAAGACGCCGGCAGCTAAGAACAAACAGCTTGTCAAACCCTAACTAACAACTAAAAAACCGGGAAATCGTAGAGCCTTTCCTCTGCATCAATAACCTTAGAATCATTCATCCAAACCTATGGTTATTTCGCTCTCCACCAAACTGCCTTGATTCTTGGATTCCGCTTCCTTTATGGCCTGCGCACAATAACCCCCTTTGCTCTCGGCATGAGTCGGGTACGGAGGGGTTATTTCTTCCTCCTTAACACCCTGAGCGCCCTGGTTTGGGCAACGGCAATGGGGACCGGGGGCTACCTCTTTGGCAATGTTCTCAGGATTATTATGGTTGACATCAAGCGTTACGAGCTTAAAGTCTTCGGCGCAATCGCCATCATAGGAGGATTGATTTGGGGAATCTATTTCTATCGCTCCCGGAGGAAAAGACCTATAGAAGAGGGAATAATCGATAAAAAACTCTAAGGCGACGAATATGGAATCGGAGCACTAATTTTTATTTTCGTTGAGGTCGGTGTAGTGGACGCCCGGGCATTCAAAAGCAAAGATTTAAAGCTTGCGAAAAAAACTCAGCCATCAAAAAGATTCTTCATCAAATTTGATCATGGGTTTTTTCATATCCACCATCGCATTGACGATCAGTTCAACGAGTCCACCATAGTAGATGTGGCTGCGCTCCTTGGCGTGGTAATACTCTAAGATATCCCGGATGGCACCCTTGCAGTTGGAACAAGGCGCACAAACGTATTTGGGAACATCCTGGGGCTCGCCCTTGAAAGCATCCAGGATCTGTAAAAACTTTTTACGGCTGCTGACCAGGGTGCGCCATTCCGCGAAATTGAAACCCGACATGATGGCAAACCCGGACCCTCCTCCGCAGCAATAGTTATCTACCCCATGGGGAGTCATTTCCCGGAATTGGGGAGCGATTTTTCGGAGAATGCGTCGCTGGGGCTCCACGATGCCCATGGCCCTAACCACGTTGCACGGGTCGTGCAGGGTGACCGGAAAATTGTTGCGGGAAGGATCAAATTTGATTTTTCCACTGCTTACGATTTCATCCAAAATCACAAATCCTGATTCGCGGGGAATGTTCAGGTCCCCGGTCAGCACTCGATCGGCGATAACGGCGAGGGCTTTATGGGCATGCCCGCATTCGCCGATGATCATCTTTTTGACCTTCAGTTTTTTGGCGATCTCGGCGTGCTTTATTGCTACTCTGGCCATCTGTACATCATCATACCAGAGCCCATAATTCACTACATCGTACCCAAGCTCCTCGGAGGAAAAGGTCCAGGAGATACCGGCTGCCTGAAAGATGATGGCGAAGGCGCCCACATTTTCCGGCCAAGCCAGAACCTCGCCGGCATTGTGCAGGAGCAGGATATCGGCTCCCTCTTTATCCCAGGGAATTTCCAGCTTATAGCCGGTGATTTCCTCCATCTCTTCCTGGATGAAATCCATGCTGTCTTTGACCGCGACCGGATTCATCCCTGTGGTAGAACCTACCCGTAGATGTTGGAGCGTACCTTTTTCGTGAATCTCTTTGGGAGCAATACCCATTTCCTGGGAAAAAAGTTTCCGGATCTCGTGAGTGATTAAAGCGTTATCGACCCCGATCGGGCAGACGCTGGCACAGCGGCGGCAAAGCGTGCAACGGTAGGCGAGTTCGGCGAGGCGGGCAACGGTGGTCCAGTTCAAATCAATATCCCCGGTAAGCTTGGAGGTAAGTTTTCCTCCGGGTTTGATATATTTTTTATATAAGCGGCGAAAAACTTCGGAGCGGAAGGTGGGTCGGTAAATCTCCTGGCGCCCGCTCATCTCAAAGACCGGGCAGGCATCGGAACAGGTCTGGCATTTGGCGCAATATTCCATGGAGAGCAAAAGGGGCTGAAGAAACCCCCAGTTGTTCTTTTTCTCGAAAAGTTTCCTCAGGCCGGAGAGAAAAGCCCGAATATATTTTTCCTCTTCTTCTTTATTCTTGGGTCTGGGAATGCCAATGGCTACCGTATCGTCGAGGGAAGCCTCGATGTTGGCTATCTTCTCATCCTTCAGTCCAGAGAGGGTCAAGTTGTTAAGGTCCTCATAAGGCGGTGGCAGAGGAGGCAATTCATTTGCCTGAATGTGGCCCAAACGCTTGGAAGGTTTGGAAATAGCGGATGGTTTAATGAAGTTTCCTCTCATTTATTCCTCGTTGGTCCTGAGGTGGCGATATCCACCCAGGTCTTTTCCCCGTCTGCTCCGATATGGCCCGCAGCCCATGTCGGCTTGAAGCCCAGGTTCTTCAAAATCATTGCCTCGATTCGGCTCCCTTTGAAGTTCGGCTTATCTTCCCACCTCACGAAATGGTACAGGAAATACTTCATGAACATATGAGACATATGGGTCATAGGGATATAGGCCATAACCAAGGAAGCCAGCACAATCGTTCCTTCTCCAAGAAAACTACGAGAAGAAGTGTACCCCTCCGGCTGGCCGCCAAAAGTTAAAAGAGAATAAATGTAGGCCCGTGCCCCGTCAAAAGCATGGTCGTGGAAAAGCCAGGTCAATAGGCCTGATACAAAAAACAAAAAAAGGAAGGCAAGGTTGAAGTAGTCAGCAAAGGACGAATAGTTCTTTAATGCGGGATCGGACACCCGGCGGTAAATTAATCCCGTACCGCCCACTGTTCCCAAGGTCAACCCGATAAATCCAACCAGGATCGTCAAATAATAAATCAATAAACTTAGGGTGCTGCCCCCTGCAGTAATTTTCGCCCCAAAAATCATGGCCACAGCGCCTACAAAAAGGAGGACCAAAGTGGCGAGCAACATATACAGGCCGAAATGAAAGGGAAAAGATACTTTCCAGACCTGGCGATTCTCAAGCCAGACCCCACGAAGAAACAAAATTTCTGGAATCATGAATTTAAGCTCGTTGTATAGAGAGCTTTTTATCTCTTTTTCCCACCAGTTTAATTCCTCCATGTAGGAACCGCCATAATCAGCTTTCTTTCCGGCTTCGTGCTTAACGGGGTAAAGTTCCCACCTTAGATGAAGAGGAAGCTTCAACTGCCGGTAAACTCGCAGGCCCGCCGCGAGTATAAAAACCGCTCAACATAAATACGTCAAGAGATAAAGGTTCATAAAACTATCCTCCGCTAATCGGGGGAAGAATTTTAATCAGGTCCTCTTCATGGACCACGTCTTGCAACTTAAGAATCTCATCCCCCCGAACCAGGACTACAAAAAAATTCAAAATTTCGTCTTTTTCCTTACGAAGGTAAGGCTGGAAAGAAGGGACCTTCTCGGCGATTATTCCAAGAAGTTCTTTGACCGGCATGGGCCTTTTTAAATCAAAATCAATCTCTTCTTTACCGGCAAGCTCATCGAAGGGCTTGAAAAAACGGACCTTCATAGCAACCTCTCCTTGCAGGGAATGATTTATTTTTTCCCGGAAATCGAAGGAAGTCAAGGAAATTAAACCCGAAACCCGCAACCCGCAACTTATTTTTTCTTCAGTTTTCCCGTGATATAGAAATACCCGTCTTCATCCATTCGGGCCATGTCGCCCGTATGCAGCCAACCCTGGCGCAGGGCGCGGGATGACTCTTCCGGCCTATTCCAATAACCCTTCATCACCTGGGGTCCTTTGACGATCAATTCCCCAGCTTCTCCCACTGGCATTTCTCTTTCACCGTTAGCAACATCGACAATTTTGGCATCCGTGTCTGGTAAAGGAATACCTATGGAGCCAATCTTGCGCTTTCCCAAAATCGGGTTGGCATGCGTAAGAGGGGAAGCTTCAGTCAGCCCATATGCTTCGTTGACCTTCCTCCCTACTTTTCGTTCAAAAGTTTGGAGAACTTCCTCGGGCAATGGCTCTCCTATAGACCAACAGATTTTGACCGAAGAAACCTTATGCTTGGCAATATCGGGGTTGGTGGAGAGTCTTTCGATCATGGTAGGTTGAGCCGGGAAAAAAGAGGGACGATGTTTTTTAAATGTAGAGAGAACCTGGATGATTTCAAACTGAGGTAGGTGGATGCTCATGGCTGCGGAGAAAATAGGCAGATTCATGCCCATGGTCATCCCATAAGCCTGGTGAAAAGGTGGGATGGAAAGAAAGATTTCCTTACCCTTTTCCAACTCTCCAATCCAAGCCGAAGCTTGCATGATATTGGCTACTAAATTCTTATGCGTCAAGAGCACACCTTTGGGGAGACCCGAAGTTCCGCTGGTATATAGAATGAAGGCGACTTCTTCGGGGCTGCCTGGTGCTTTATCCGCCGTCGAAGAATCCGATTGGCCGCGCAAGAGGAACTCTTTGAACAAATGAATATTCGGCTTCCGGGCCAACTTCACCTGGATCCCCCGCCCTTTGGCCGCCAGGTTAAATAGAAAATCCCTGGGAAAGGGTAAATAATCCTTTACGCCTGTTATGACGAATTGTTTCAGCTTCGTTTTGGTAAAAATGGGGTCTACCCTTCGCAAAACCAGGTCCAGGGCTACCAGGGTCTCCACTTCCGCGTCGTTGAGCTGGCGCTGCAACTCTTCTTCCTGGGCCAGTGGGTCAAAAAAAACCGGCACTCCCCCCGCTTTCAATGCCCCAAAAGTGCTGACAATTGTCTGGGGCATGTTGGCCAGAAGGATTCCCAATCGATCCCCTTTGCGGAAGCCTATTCCCCTCAGGGCATTGGCGAATTGGTTGGCATGAGCCCGCAATTCTCTGTATTTAACCTTTCCCCCGAAGAAGAAGGCAGCCGTTTTTTCGGGGAAGTGATCCGCGGCATCGTCCAGGATCTGCTGCAGAAGTATGTCGGGGTACTTCAGATTCCTGGGAACATGGGGATCGTAATATTTCAACCAAGGCTTTTCCATCTTTATTTCCTTTTAAATTGATTCGGACGCAGATTTACGCAGATGAACGCAGAAAAAGATTCTATTAATAGAAAATTAAAAAGACAGGAGTCCGAAGTTAGAATGGAGCAGATATTGCCCTTCTCTTCTGGATTCTGTCTTCTATCTCTTGTTTTTTAAATTTCAATCCTGGAAATCTGCGTTTATCTGCGTCCAAAAGGTATTTCATTTACAGCTTTCATCCAGGTACCAGCGTACAAAATGATCCAAACCTTCCCGGATCTTTGTTTGGGGCCGGTATCCCAACCGTTCGCTGGCTTTGCGGATGTCCGCGTAGGTCCTCTCCACATCTCCAGGTTGGG
>JAURYC010000149.1 GCA_030654105.1 Deltaproteobacteria bacterium | reverse complement strand
GCAAAGCATGATCATAGAAACTTCTTTGCCATACCCTTCCTGTATAACCCTCATTCTAAGAGGTCAACCGAGTGACTTTCGAAGAAGAATTCGCGAGGTTTTGAGGCGGCTGGGAATTTCTGGCGCGCCCGGCCCGACTCGAACGGGCGACCTGCTGATTCGAAGTCCGATTTAGGGTTATTTTTTGGGGATTTCACCAAAATTCACTTGACATCATAACTATTTTAATTTATTACCAAATTTCTAAATACGAATGGAGTAACTTTGTCAAGGTTTTATTTGTTTTTTTTGGCGGTTACCCTGCGCATGAGGCCAGTGAGCTCAATGGCCTGGCTGGAGCAAAGTTCATAGCAGCAGTAGCAGGCGATACATTTTTTCTTGTCCAGGTAAGGAATTTCTTTCATGGTGAGAGCCTGAGCCGGACAGTGTTGAACACAAATCTCACACTGGGTGCATAGAGATGGGTTCACCTGCAGGCGAGGTTTA
Organism: Deltaproteobacteria bacterium; assembly: GCA_030654105.1. Lineage (NCBI taxonomy): Bacteria > Pseudomonadati > Myxococcota > Myxococcia > Deltaproteobacteria bacterium. Next base: position 15,437 of record JAURYC010000149.1, on the reverse strand, counting down.
ATCAAGGGGCGATAGATAAGTTTATTCACGATGGTTCCCAACAGGCCCCGGCTGACAAAAGTGAGGGGCATTTTGAATTTGGTCAGGGGTGACCAGTCACCCTGGATATCAATCTTGGCGACCTCTATCTCCCCCAACCCCCTTTGGGAGGCTGTGCGCAGATAGTCAATACTTTGAGGGGTAAGACCCATCATCGCGGCCATCAGGGCGTCCAGAGATACGCCATTTTCCGAAGCCAGAACTTTGCCGATGGGACGAAGATCCTTGCTCGAAGGCCCATTTCCTTCCATACCCACCACGGCATCCATAATGGTCAAATCGGGGAGGCGAATCTGATAGATATCCACTAAGGCTTCGGAGAAATCCTCAGGCTTCGGTGCGGCAAGATGCACCCGGGCTTTCTCCGCTCCCACCAGGATCCCGAACATGTTCTTAACCGCGCCGGTGATCTGGGTCTGCAGATGGGTCTTGAACTTAGGAACGTTGATGACTATGTCGGCATCGAGAACGGGTTTAGAGACCACCAGTTTCTTTACAAAGCGTGATTTCACTTCCACTTGGACAGTCTCTTTGGCAAAGTTGCCAAAGCATCCATCGGCGGCATCCAGGATGCCCGCTATTCTGGCGCAGCGCTCGTTGGCGGCGTACCCGCTCATCCCGGGGTTATCGCCCACGACACAGGAGGCCCCTCGTTTCTTCAAAGCGATGACCAATGCATTTACCAGGGAAGGATGAGTGGTGATCCCTTTTTCTGGAGGATTGGGTCCCAGAATATTTGGCTTGATGACCACCTTCTTGCCCGCAAAGGAAAAGGGAAAGGCCTGGAAAATTTTTTCAACCACTTTTTCCATCTGAGAGTAATCGCCATCGAAAACGAGCACCAATTAAGCAAACCTCTCAATGAGGGTGGGTGTTAAATGGACATCAAGAACTTTTTCACACCAGCGGGCTACGGCAAACAGTTTCCCTTCAGCGTACGCCGTTCCGACCAACTGGATGCCCAGGGGCAATCCTTCATCGTTTAACCCCGAAGGGATACTTATGGCGGGCAATCCCGAGAGGCTCCAGGGAACCTGGAACCAGGGATCCCCGGTTGATGAGAGGTTTTTCGGGGCCGCGGAGGAGGTGGCCGGGGTTAAGAGGCAATCATATTCCTGCATCATTCTGTCCATTTCCCGGCGGAACAAACGTTTGATTTTTTGGGCACGCAGGTAATCCACGCTGGGGATCAAAAGGCCGATCTCGACCATTTCCCTCATCTTGGGACTGTATTGCTCCCGGTTTTTTTCGAATAATTTTTCATGGTAGGCGGCCGCTTCCACCCACATGATGATGCGGTGAGCATCCTGGACCGCGGCGAAACTCTCAGGCATCTTTACTTCCCGCATTTTTCCGCCAGCTCGTTTCAATTGGTTCAGGATTTTTTCGGTGTGTTTCCAGACGGACGCTACGGATTTTTCCTGGTAGAATTCCCGCACGATTCCGATGCGGGGAGGCCGGCGCAAAGATCGCAGCGAGCGCATGTAATCGGGAACGGGTTGCGGCCGGGTCGTTGGGTCTGCCGGGTCTGGGCCTGCCAGAATGCTTAGCAGGAGGGCCGCATCCTCCACGGATCTGGTCAGGAATCCCACATGGTCCAAGGTCCAGCTAAGGGCGAAGACGCCATACCGGCTGATCCGGCCATAAGTGGGTTTAAGGCCGACGACGCCGCAGTAGGCTGCGGGGCGGAGGACGGAACCGCCGGTTTGAGATCCGAGGGCCGCAGGACACATACCTGTGGCCACAGCCGCTGCCGACCCGCTGCTGGATCCTCCCGGGGTGTGTTCCAAATTCCAGGGGTTGCGGGTGGGAGCCGGGTAACGGGAAGCAAATTCGGTGGTGGCGGTTTTCCCCAGGATAATCGCCCCGGCCGTTTTTAGACGTTCCACCGCAGTCGCATTATAGGCGGGGATGAAATCGGCGAAAATTTTTGACCCCGCTGTGGTCTTCATCCCGGAAGTGTAGAATATGTCCTTCACCCCGATGGGAATGCCGTGAAGGAGGCCGCGGATTTTCCCTTTGGCGATTTCCTCCTGGCAGCGGCGGGCTTCTTGGAGGAGGCCTTGGCGATCAATCGTTACCCAGGCCTGCAAAGTAGGTTCCAAAATATCGATCCGCTTCAGGATCGATTCCATCAAAGTCACGGGAGACAATTTGCCCTGCTGCACCTGGCGAATCATTGCGGCAAGGTTTAACATACAGGGTTCGGTCATTTTTCCCTCCATTTCCTGTCCCCTCGCTCTTACCTTCTCCCCAAGGGGAGAGGGATAGGGTAAGGGGAATTAGGAGAAAAAGGCTGGCTCTTCTTCGAAGGCGATTGCGCAGTCAGCAATAGAGACGAGGGATTGGGCGATTTCTTGTATGGCCGGGTATAAGGACTTGGCTCTTTCTTCCCCGAATCTTTGGACCGCTGAGTTACTCAGCATCTTGACTATCTTTTCTTTGGCCTCGGCAGTAGACATGGGGCGCAATCCTTTCAGGTCAGAGTTGGTTTTTAAGGTTGAGAGCCGGTCTGGGGCAACGGATACTTGCCGTGCTCCCAAGCCGCGGAAAATAGGGCAACAATATTCTCAGGCGGAACATCGGGTTGGATGCTGTGGCAGGAGGTGAAAAGGTAGCCACCCCCCGGTCCGAGAATTCCGATCATCCGGCGCACCTCCTCCCTTACCTGGTCAGGGGTAGCGCGGGGAAGAAATCTCTGGGTGTCAATCCCCCCATGGAAAGAGAGAGAGGCGCCGTATTTTTGTTTGAGGCGAACGGGATCCATATCCCAGGCGCTGATCTGAACCGGGTTCAGAACATCCACCCCGAGTTCTACATAATCGTCCAGAAAAGCATAGACCGACCCGCAGGTGTGAACGCAAATTTTAGCCGCGGTGTGGTCTTTAATGACTTTGAATATCCGGCGGTGACAGGGCTTGACGAATTTTTTATAAAGCTGGGGGGAAATAAGGGGGCCATCCTGCCCGCTCAGGTCCTCGTAATAGATCACCATCTGGATGAAATCCCCTACGGCTTGCATGTAGTTTCTGTACACCGCAACATAGTAATCCGTCAAATGCTGGAAAAGAGATTCTGTAAAGTCCGGGTGGGTGAGCATGTCCAAAAAAATGTTTTCCATACCCCGGAGGTGCCAGGACATATCAAAGACCCCCACACCGGTAGTCCCGTCGGCAACGAGAGCATACTCGGTCTGTTCAAAAAGCCGTTGGGCTTTTTCCCGCAGTCCTTCGAAACGGCTGGGTTCATTGGGATCCGGCCAGGGGAACTTCTTAATTTCTTCCATCGCGGCCGTTTTCATCGGGTAGGAACTGGGAAAAGTATAGAAAGATCCCGGGGCCTTATACCAGGGGACGCCCCATTCATCCACTATCGTGTGGGGATCGAGGCGAACCCGCTGCCAGGTTTTGGGAACATTCATCCGCAGATACACCGTATCCACATGGAGAGCTTGTAGGATTTCTTCATCGGGTATGATGTGCTCGTCAGCAAAATGTCTGATCCTTTTATCCAGAGCCAGGCCCATATGGTTCTTCAGGCGGTCGTAGGCATCCACCGTGCGGATGGTGGAAGCAATCGAGCCCAGGTCAATGGGGACCCGGTCAGGTTCTTGATGGTTGAGTGCCAGAATGAATCTTTCTCGAGAAGTAAGGGCTGCCATTTCCTATCCCCTGTTCTTAGTTGCCGGGGAGAAAAGGTTTCATTATCGATAATAATCCCGGTGAACTTTAGGCATTTGGTTCGAATCATAAATAAAGACGATTATGGACTGATACTACTAACTTTCTAAATCTCTGTCAACAAATCCTTAGCCCCCGTTCATTTTTACAGAATCCCTATTCGTGGCCCGGGGATTCAGGGCGATGAGCGCGGGCAGCATCGGCCGGGAAGAAACCTTTTTCAAAGGGTTCAACCGATTCTCCGCAGAATGAGGCGGGAGGCCTTTTCCCGCCCCATCTATGAAACGACCAGCGCCTCATGATGCCAAGGGAAGCGTCCTGAATCCCCGGGCCTGGGAGGATCATCCAACGCTGACTCTAAGTTTGAGGGGATTAATTTGACTTTTCAGAGGGATTCAGTCATATAATCATCTTCGCCCGCAGCGGGCTTGCAACCCTTAAATCTTTAAAATACCATCTCCACGGAAATCAACTGGAGATCCAGGAGTCGCTTCATGCACGTGGCCTTGGTGAATACCAATTGCATAAAACCTCCGATAGCCCCCATCGGTCTGGATTATGTCGCCGAAGCCTTAAACGCCTCAGGGCATCAGGTTGAGGTTTGCGATCCTCTGGGGACGGACGACTGTAATGCGGCGATCATTCAATTCTTCCGTCAGAAAGAATTTGATTTGGTAGGAGTTACCCTGCGGAACACGGACGATTGTGTGTTTACCAGCCGCCAGTCTTTCCTGGACCCATTCGGCGCTATGGTGAAAAATATTCGCCAATATTCCAAGGGGCTGATCATCCTGGGCGGAGTTGGTTTCTCGGTCATCCCGGAGGAAGTTTTAAACCTCTGTGGAGCCGATGCGGGAATATGGGGGGAGGGGGAATTTTCCTTGGTGGATCTGGCGAATCGGTTGGAAGAGAAAAGGCAATGGTTGGACCTCCCCAATCTCATTTGGCAGACCCATGACCGCTGGCACCGCAACCCGCCTTTGACTCACTCTTTAAAGGATCTACCACCCATGAGTCGAAGTTGGATAGACAACCGCCGCTATTTTAGCGAAGGCGGACAGGCCGGCTTTGAGACCAAACGCGGATGCCCCAACCATTGCATTTATTGCGCCGACCCCATCGCCAAAGGGAACGAAATAAGAACCCGCCCACCCCAAGCCGTAGGAGATGAATTGGAAAGGCTTCTCGAGCAGGGAATTGATCATCTTCACACCTGCGATAGCGAGTTCAATTTACCCTACGGGCATGCCTTGGAGGTATGCCAGGAGATCATTCGCCGCCATCTCGGGGAAAAACTGCGCTGGTATGCTTACTGCGCTCCTGTTCCCTTCTCGCCGGAATTGGCCTGGACCATGCGCAGGGCCGGGTGCGTAGGCATTAACTTCGGAGTGGATAGTGGCGACGCGGAGATGTTGCAGCGATTAGGACGCAATTTTTCCCCCGAAGACATCGTTCAAACCGTGCGCTGGTGTAAAGAAGCGGGTATAGCGGTCATGCTCGACCTTCTGCTTGGATCGCCCGGGGAAAGTAAAGGGAGCGTAATCCGCACCCTCGAGCGGATGAAATATATGGACCCAGAGAGGGTGGGGGTGGCTGTAGGGGTGCGGGTCTATCCTGGAACCGAGCTCGCCCACCAGGTTAAGAGCGAGGGGCGGCAGGAGGGCCTGGTGGGGGGAGGGAAGGGGACAGAGCCCATCTTCTTCCTTGAGCCGCGCATTGCCCCCTTCGTTTTTAACCTGCTGGATGAGCTGATCGGCGCGGACCGGCGTTTCTTCTTCTTTGACCCTTCCCGACCGGAGCAAAACTACAATTATAATGCCAACCAGCGGCTTTCAGAGGCGATCCGGAAAGGATATCGAGGAGCCTACTGGGATATTTTACGCCGCTATGAATAATCGCTCCTGACCGTTGCGTAAAGGCTTTCACCTCGCACATTCACGCCAGTCCATTCTTCTCATAGAGTAATGACGACCGGTCAATGTTTCTTTACTCTTTCCTGTTGCTAGGACGCTTTCGTAGGGGCGAGGGTAACAGGGCTTTATTATCAATAGCGATCCCAGTGAATTTTATCTTTACGGTATTTGGTATGAGGAGGGGGAGATTCTGAACTTTTATCTCCCAAGACAACAATGGCCGCAGGGGCCTCAGCAGCCATGTAAACCCAGGGGTGGACGCGGGACAAGGCTTCTTTGATTTGGGGATCCTGGACGATCACGAATTCCCAGGGCTGAACATTGTTCCCGCTGGGAGCGGCCATGGCGGCCTTCATCAGTAGCTCTAAGATTTCCGCGGCAATTTCTTTTTTCTGATAGCGCCGGACACTCCTGCGGCGGCAGATAAAATCGAGGATTGCTTTGGACTCCATCGCTTACCCTCCGGAGATATTTTTTACGCAGCGAAAACCAAGCCAGTGGGCCCCGTCAACCTGGTCTTCGGCTGACCAACGAACCGTTGTTCGTACAAAGGTGGCACTTCCGAGGAAACATCCCCCCCGCATGGGCAGGTGGCCCTCGATCCACACTCCCTCGCACATTTCCCAGACGTTTCCGGACATATCATAACATCCATACGGACTGAGACCCAGGTGGAATCTGGTGACGTCCGTCACCCGATTGATTCCCAACTCGGCGGAGTTGCAATACCCGGGATAAAAATCATTCCCCCAGGGCCACCAACGGCCATCCGTCCCCCGGGCTGCTTTTTCCCATTGAGCTTCCGTAGGAAGCTCCTTTCCAGCCCAGTCCGCATAAGCCCGGGTGTCATCCCAACCCAGACCTACCACTGGCTGGAGGGGCTCGTTCCATCCTTCTTTTCCCCAGAGTATGGGGGCCCGATGATCCGTATCCTCGAGGAACTTGCCGTACTGGTAATTGGTTACGGGATGGATGTCGATGTAATAATCTTCCAGCATTATTTTCCGGGCAGGCGTCTCGGCCGTAAAAACAGGGTTTTGGGAGCCGTCTAAAATGAAAACTTGGTGCAACTCACTTTCCGAAATCCCCATGGCAAATTCCCCCGCCGGGATGAGAACCATCTCGGCGCAATCGATGGGGGAAACAACTTTAGGGGGCAAAAGGGAGGATTTGACCAAATTGGCGATAGACCAAAAATTTCTTTTGTCCACTCCGCTGCCCTCAAAATTTTTAGCTGCCTCATTATATTGCATTTTAGAATGAAGAGAGCAAGATAAATCTTATAAAAAAAAATCAAAAAAATTTGGCTACAGTTGATCGAAACAGTCATTCCGAAAGTATAGGGAAGGTGTTATAATTGCGAGTCTTTAAAAAAATTACCTGCCGCTTTGGGGCGGCATACATGGTAGAGGGGGAAGTATGGGCCGGCCAAGCTGGCAGATTCAAATCATTACAGCCTTTTGGCCGATAAGAAATTTTTTAGCCAAGATGGTGGGGTGGCCAGTCATCGGGCGCTGGCTGGGCTCTACTTTTCGGGGTGATCGGGCGAGTTTCCTTCCGGTGAAGGTTGACGTGGAAAAGCCGGTGAGTGTCGCTTTACCAGGCAGGATTGTGGAGCAGCTCATCCAGGAGTCATCTTTCCGTTTTCTTCTCCATGAATGTATGTGCCGTTCTCTCGAGCCGTGCCAACATTACCCGAAAAATATCGGTTGCCTTTTCTTGGGTGAAGGAGCGAGGGAAATCGTTTCTTCCTTAGGGCGGGAGACCACCGTGGAAGAGGCTCTGGCCCATCACCGGAAGGCCTTGGCTTTGGGCCTGATTCCCATGGTTGGGAAACTGCGGTGGGATTCCCTCTGGCTGGGCGTGGAGCAGGCGGATCAGCTTCTGACTATCTGCCATTGTTGCGACTGCTGCTGCTACTTCAAGCTCTACCGCCTTCTTCCGCAGGAGGCGACCGGAGGTTTGCAGAAACTGGCGGGCCTGGAGATCCGGCTGGCGGACGAAAAGTGTGATGGGTGCGGGATCTGTGTAGAACGGTGTTTCATCCAGGCCATGATCCTGAAAGAAGGGAAGGCGGTGGTGGGGGAGAACTGCCGGGGCTGCGGCCGCTGCGCCGTCGTTTGCCCGAGGCAGGCCGTGAAGATTCTTCTCCCTACGGCAGAAGCGCTAGAAAAATATATCCGGCAAGTCCGTCCGCACCCCTCGACCCCTATCTTTCATGGGCTAGATAAAAAAGCCCGGTAAGCTTTGTAAGCTTCGAAGATATCCGCTTTGGAGGTTACCTCGAAGGGTGAATGCATGGAGAGCACGGGCACACCGCAGTCGATGATATCCATACCGTAAATAGCCAAATACTTGGCCACGGTACCTCCCCCCCCCTCGTCCACCTTGCCGATCTCGGTCATCTGCCAGGCTATGTTGTTGGCGTTGAAGATACGCCGGATTTCCCCCACGTACTCCGCCCGGGCATCTGAGGCAGCCGCTTTCCCGCGAGAGCCGGTAGATTTCTCCAGGCAAACTCCGTAACCCAGCTTGCCAGCATTTTGTTTTTCGTGAACCTCCGGGTAGTTGGGGTCTAGGGCGGCCTGCACATCGGCGGAGAGGGCTTGGGAATTGGCGAGGATCTGTTTCAGCAGAGCTTCCGTGACCGTGAGGCCTGAGCGCTTGATCAGGGTCCTAAGGACACTTTCCAGGAAAAGGGATTTTGCCCCCGTGCTTCCATCACTGCCGATTTCTTCTTTGTCCACGAATAAGACAATGGCTGTTCGCGGAGGTTCTGTAACCGAGAGGACGGCCTGAAGAGACGTGTAGGCGCTGGCGCGGTCGTCTTGCCCGTAAGAACCGATCAGGCTGCAATCGAACCCAACATCCCGAGCCTTCATCGCCGGGACGAGCTCCAGCTCGGCGCTGATGAAATCTTCTTCCACCAAACCGTATTTCTGGTGGAGAAGCTCCATCATCCGGAGCTTAAAGCGTTCCTTGGCTTCGGTATCGGGAAAAGGAATACTCCCAGCGAGGGCCGTGAGCCTCTCGCCCTCGATGGCTTCGGCGAGTTTCTTCTGGTCCTGGATCTTGCCCGAGAGATGGGGGAGAAGGTCATTGATGACGAATACGGGATCCGCTTCATCTTCCCCGAGGACCACGTTTAAAATTGAGCCGTCCGCTTTTACGATCAGACCATGGAGGGATAAGGGGATAGTCACCCATTGGTATTTTTTTATTCCTCCATAGTAATGGGTACGGAGTAAGGCCATGTCCGCATCCTCATAAAGCGGATTCTGTTTGAGGTCTATCCGCGGGGAGTCGATGTGCGAGACGATGATCCTGAGGCCTTCGGGCAAAGGCGCTTGGCCTATCAAGGCGAGGGCAATAGATTTTTCTTTATTCACGGCGAAGAATCTTTTTCCCGCCCCCGGGGAACAAGCCTCTTGAAACCCAGCTTCTTTGGACGCTTGGGCAATTTCCCGGACTGCTTCCCGTTCGGTTTTGGCCCGGTTGAGGAAGGTTTTATATCCTGCGGCAAAACGAAAAGTCTCTTCCTTCTCCGGTTCATCCAAAAGGTCCCAGGATAATTTCCCCTGGAACTTTAATTTTTTCTCCAGTTCTTTTGTTTCCTTTTTCATTTTTTCTTTTTCCAGATCCTCGCCAGCCATCCTTACGCCTCCTTGGATTTCCTGCGAAAAAACGTTTACGTTCCCCTAAGCCTTCTCCGGATCAGCGATTGATTCGGGCGAACCCGTCCTCCAGGTTCACGGTGGCTTCAAAGGATGGAACCATTTTAAAACAGGACTCACAGATGGGGAAATGGATGACTTTATGGTCCACTTCCAGTTGAAGACTTACCCCTTTTTCGTTGAAAACCTTCCCGCAATAAGCGCAGCTGGGGTTTTTCAGCAAAGGCTCTTTGCTCAGTTTTAATTCCATCATCTCGTTTTTCCTCCTTTAAAATATTGTATGGAAATTTTGAAACTTTTTAGCCACAGAGAACACAGAGGTCACAGAGCTATAATCAAAATGTTTAGAACAAAAAATAATTTAGGACACGGATGAATACGGATAAACCCAAAATAAATTTAGGAAAAAATCTTAACAAATCCTTCAAAAAATGAACTTTCGTAGTACAGAGATCACAGAGAATGCTGAAAAAATTATGTGAACTCAAACGTTGAAACACGCAACCTGAAACTACTTTTTCTTATTCTCTGTGTTCTCGGTGCCCCCTGTGGCAAATTTAAGATTCCTGAAACATCATTTGACAATTTTTCTCAACTCACCGTAAGGTCTCCGTTCAAAGGGAGCGGAATCCGGGCTTTGTTCGGACCACAGGGCATCCGCTAATTTTCCATAGGCCAGGGCATACCGGTCCAGATCACCGGCGAATTGGGTAAGAATGCCTTCGGCACCCGGGTGGGTAGGATGAGCACCGGATTGCCCGATTAAATCACGCAGAATATGCGGGTGGTCGATGACCATACAGGGCCGGTAATAATTCGCCGAATAGGGTTGGCGTTGGCGGATGCTGTGAAAGAATGGCGAGTTTAAAATTTCCGCCAGGGACTTTTCTTTGATATTGTCCGTGGCAAAATGGACGAATACGCAGGGTTCGACATTTCCGTTGGCGGTAATGTGCAAATAACGGTCCCCGGCAATGCACCCTCCTACCAGCGGTCCATCGTTCCAGAAATCGGCTAAGATAATGGGCAAATTCGGGCGCATCTCGATGAGACGCTTCCTCCGGTAGATCCGCTGTTCCGGGGTGGGCATGAGATCAAGGTCCGGTTTTTTACCGATGGGAAGGTAGTTGAAATACCAGCCGATAAAACATCCCTGGTCGATCCAGAACTTCACGAATTCGTCGCTGCAAATCAATTCATTGTTCTGCCGGGTGGCGGTTGCCGAAAATCCGAAGAGGACCCCGGCTTGCTGCAATTGGGCCATGGCGGCAAGGACTTTCTTAAAGCTCCCCGGGCCACGGCGGGCGTCCGTGGCTTTTTCCCAGCCTTCCACGCTGACTGCCGGCAGAACATTCCCCAGCCGGGAGAGAACCCTGGCCACCTGCTCATCGATGAGCGTGCCGTTGGTGTAGACCTGGAAGTAAACATCGCTGTGAGCGGCAAAAATATCAAGGAGATCCTCCCTCATAAAAGGTTCTCCCCCCGAGATGGTGATAAAATAGATGCCCATCTCTTTGGCTTCCTGAAGAAGGTGATGGATGAGGGCTGTCTCCAATTCCTCCCTCTTGTTATAATCCCCGGCATAACAGCCATAACAATTCAGGTTACAACGCATGGTTGGGCTGATCACCAAAAAGAAAGGCGGAGGGAATCCATATCGGGATTTAAACTCGTCCCTTTTGGGGGTGGCGGTGATGAACTCGTTGACGATGAGGTTTTCAGCAAACTTGGCCAGGCATTCCCTGGAACACCGACCGATGGCCCGCCGGACGTGGAGAAGAAGACTTTTGAGGAAATCTCGGCCTTCCGGATAATAGGAAACCGCATCCAGGCCTTTTTGAACCAAGGGGAATCCCAGGAGCCTTTGCTCGCTGATGCGGGGTAAAACTTTGAGGATGGCCTTGGCGGTCTGGACCGCAGCAATTTGTTTCACTTTCTCTTGAACTTTCATTCTGAAAAACGCTCCTTAAGGTGTCGCCATAACCACTTCTTTTTTTTGCGGGGGAGGGGTAAATTTCTTCCTTCTAAAAGATAATTTAATTGTATTGGAATTTCCTTTTTGGACACGGATGTAAACAGATTATCAGGATAAATTAAAAAGAAAATAATTATCTGCGGTGATCTGCGTAAATCTGCGTCCTATTAAATTTATCATGACGATCCCGTCCATCAAGACCGGCTCAGATTTTTCATTAAAATATTGCGCACGCGTGCGGAGAGTTCCCCTTCCTTTTCGGTGGGGATACCGGCGGTTTCAACGGGCGGATCAATGATGATCTGGACATTTCCCGGGTAAATTCGCCAGTCGCCCTTCTGCATGATTTTTCCCGTACCGCAGATCGTGATCGGCAGAATGGGAGCCTGGGATTTGAGGGCGATGAGAAAAAGCCCCTTTTTGAAGGGCTGGAGGTTTCCATCCAGGCTGCGGGTTCCTTCCGGAAAAATCATGACCGAAACGCCATTTTTAACTTTCTCGGCCGCTTGGAGCATGCTGCGGTAAGCCTTTTTGGGGCTCTCGCGTTCGATGGCAATGTAACCGATGCGGGACATGGCCCATCCCATAAACGGGGCACGGAACAGCTCTGCCTTGGCGATCCAGCGGAACTGGATCGGAAGATACCCCAGGAGGGCAAAGATGTCGAAGTTGCCCTGGTGATTCGATACCAGGATGTAGCTTTTTTTGGGGTCGATGTTTTCCACGCCCTGAATTTTCACGGTTGTGCCCGTGGTAGCAAGCTGAATCTTGCCCCAGAGGCGGGCAATAAGGTGGGGGAGATTTCCGGAAGAGTCGAAAAGGGAGAGAAAAATCGCCACCGTCCCCAAAATTACCGTAGAAATCAGCAAGCTCAGCCAGGCAAAAAGCGTCCGGAACATCGGTTCCTAACCCTTAAGAAATCGATTGAATGATTCTATTCATACTCGATTCAGAGTAGACTGTCAATGTTGCTTTTTCCATGGCCGATGAATAAAACCTTGACTTCCTTCCTTCGAATGATAAAATTCCTTTGACCGCAGGAAAAAAAAGAAATCTGGCAGAGGGGAGAAATCTACAAAGGCCGGGTTGAATATCCGAGTTTATTCGCCGAAGAGGGAGGGCATCAGTGGTCAATAAAGTTATTCTCATCGGTCGTCTGGGGGCGGATCCGGAAATTCGTTATACCCCCAGCGGGGCGGAAGTAGCCACCTTTCGGATGGCTACCAGTGAATCGTGGACCAACAAGAACGGCGAGAAAGAGGAGCGGACCGAATGGCACCGCATCGTTGCCTGGAGAGGGTTAGCCAAGATTTGCGGTGAATATCTGAGTAAGGGGAAGCTGGTTTACATTGAAGGCCGGTTAAGAACCCGTTCCTGGGAAGACCGGGATGGGAATAAACGGTCCACCACGGAAATCGAAGCCACGGAGATGAAGATGCTCGGTGGAATTGGGGAGCAAAAAAGCAAAGGCAAAGACGCGGAGGGGGATTTTTCCCCCCCGCCGCAGAAGGATGAAGAGGATATTCCCTTCTGAACGCAAAATCATGTTAACCCTGTTGTTGCATTAAATTTAATGTTCGTAATCATAAAACCTTTGCCCATGGGGTGGCGGACCTTAACTCAGGGTCATTCGCCGGATCACTCTAAGGGTGACTTTTACAAGGTACCATCAAAAGAGAGTAAACCCCGTTTGAAAGGATGGGGCTTTGACTCCACTCTTTCAATATAAGGAATTACCATTTTTATTATGTCATCCCCGCCATATATGGTGGAGCTTTCTAACGGGGTAAATCGCCTCTTTATAAAAACATTAGGGTTATTCGACCGGATCTTTATGCAACAACAGGGTTAAGGAGAAGGTTTTTTGAATGCCGAGCAAGCGATAAATTTGGTCGCAGAAGAGATGAAGGCGGTAGAAACAGAGATGGCCAAAAACCTACTCTCCGAGATTGCCATGATTCCCACGGTGAGTCGGTACCTCATTGCCAGCGGGGGGAAGCGGTTTCGTCCTATCCTTTTGCTTCTCTGCGCTCACCTTGGTGGTTATCACGGACCACGGGCCGTTCCCCTGGCCAGCACCATTGAATTCATCCATACGGCTACTCTGCTCCATGATGACGTAGTTGATCGGGCTTTCGTCCGGCGAGGACTGGCTTCGGCTAACTCGGTGTGGGGTGAGGGGGCAAGCGTGCTGGTGGGAGATTTTTTGTTTACCAAATCCTTTTCCTTGATCGTGCAGGATGGCAACCTGCATATCTTAGAAGTTGTTTCCGGGGCCACCACCCGCATGGCCGAAGGGGAGGTTATGCAGCTGGTTAAGACGGGAGACCCGGCCATTACGGAAAAGGACTATTATTATGTAGTGACCAACAAAACGGCCGTACTAATTTCTGCCGCCTGTCAGATTGGAGGAATTCTCGGCAACGCTCCCCCGGAAGAAGAGAAGGCGTTGGCCGATTTTGGGCTCAACTTAGGGATTGCTTTCCAATTGATAGATGATACGTTGGATTACATATCGGCCAAAGAGACGCTGGGAAAAGCGATCGGCCAGGATCTCAACGAAGGAAAAATCACTCTGCCGCTGATTCAGATTTTAAAAGTCTGTTCCCCAGCAGAGAAGGACCGCCTCAGGCAGATTATCCAGGACCGGGACCGTCGGGAAGTAGATCTTGAGTATGTGATGAAGGTCGTAAAAGACTGCGGGGGAATTGAGTACACGATCCAAGCCGCCGAGAATTTTATAGGAAAAGCTAAAAATTCTCTCTTGCCTTTTCCACCGTCCAGAGAAAAAGAGGCGCTCCTTACCCTTGCGGACTACGCCATCCAGAGAAAATGGTAATAAATAAAGGGTTCAAGGCACGCCTATGGCGTGATCGATGGTTCAAGGATTCAAGGATTAAAAGGGCCTAGTGGTTTTTTTAATTCTTTTCGCTTTACCCCTCGAGCCATTGATCCCTGGAACCCTATTTCAATCTTTATTTAAATCACGGTAAGCCGGGAGGAGTCCAAGACCATCAGCAATTTGGATGGCGCGGAGGATCGCAGAAACTACGACTTCTTCAGCCACCAAACCTATGGTATTAACATCTGCAGATAAATCTCCGGCGGAAAGCGCGAAGATCAAATCCCCGTCCACTGTGGAGTGGATAGGCGCAATGGTACGAGCAAATCCACTTTGAGCCATCTGAGCCACCTTGGTGGCTTGTCGCTTGGAGAGCTTAGCGTTCGTGGCCACAACACCCAGAGTTGTATTCTGGAAACCGGTCTCACGCCTGGGCAGGGAAAATCCTCCCTTGATCATGGCGGCCGAATCGATGAAACGCCCGGGGTTTGCGGGATCTCTCGCTCCCGCAAGGATCTTTCTCGTTTCCGGATCGATAACATCGCCAAAGGCATTGACAGCCACGAGGGCGGCTACAATAACTCCACCGGCTGTGGTCTTAGCTGCTGTCCCAACGCCGCCTTTGGTGGCCAAGTTGATTCCCAAGAGCTTTCCAACGCTCGCTCCAGTTCCAACTCCTACGCTTCCTTCGGCAATTTTCCCAGAATGGCTATTGAGGCAGGCCTGGTAGCCCATCTCTTTGCCTGGTCGCACCCGGCCATCCCCCAAACCCAGGTCATAGATTATGGCTGTGGGCACGATGGGGACCTTGGCCGCTGAAGTCTGGTAGCCGATGGATTTTTCTTCGAGGAATTTCATCACCCCGCCAGAAGCGTCCAAACCAAAAGCACTCCCGCCTGAAAGTAAGACAGCATGCACTTCATCGACCCAATGGAAGGAATGGAGGGAGTCGGTCTGACGGGTTCCCGCCGCAGAACCCCGGATATCCACTCCTCCCACCGTTCCCGGAGGGCACAGGACAACGGTGCATCCAGTGGCTGCTTTTAAATCTTGCGCGTGTCCAACCTTGAAGCCGGGAACATCGGTAAGGGCGTTGTTCATATTTTCCATCTCCCCGAAGTTTATTAAAATATTCCTACATCCATCCTCTGCAGAAGTCAATATCCTATTTTTTCCTTTTAATGGGTGCCCCCCTTCATGGGTGCCCCCCTTCATGGGTGCCCCCCTTCATTTTTCAATAGGTGGATGAATTTACTTTGATTAACGGAGCCCGGACGGGAGGGTGATGAAAGAGGGAGATTCACCCTCCCGTCC